>JAHBVI010000166.1 GCA_019637635.1 Anaerolineae bacterium | reverse complement strand
CTAATCCAGCGATTCGCCCAACTCATAGCGGGCAAAACGGCGGATGATGATGTTTTCACCCGTTTTGCGGATGACATCCGTGATCATGTCGCTGATCTTGACGCTGTCATCCTTCACAAACGGCTGCTCCAGCAGACAAAACTCTTCATAGAACTTGGTCAAACGCCCCTGAACAATTTTCTCCACGATATTGTCCGGTTTGCCTTCAGCCTTAGCCTGGGCGCGCAGCACGTCAAGTTCCCGATCCAGTTCGGCCTGGGGCACCTCTTCGCGGGTCAGGTAACGCGGCCCCATGGCCGCAATATGCAGCGCCAGGTCATGGGCCAGGTTGCGGAACTCTTCGTTACGGCCGACAAAATCGGTCTCGCAGTTCAGTTCCAACATCACGCCAACCCGGTTGCCAGGATGGGCATACAGTTCAATGATGCCTTCGCTGGCGGCGCGTTCGGCCCGTTTGGCAGCGCGGGCAGCGCCTTTTTCCCGCAGCAAATCTACGGCTTTGTCAAAATCACCGTTCGTTGATTCCAGCGCTTTTTTCGCTTCCAGTACACCTGCGCCTGTTGCCTCGCGCAGTTCTTTTATTTGTGCAGTTGTTATGGCCATACCTTCGTTTAATCTCCAAATCTAGTAGGGTAACACGGCCGTTACCCGAATATCTTACTCTTCATCCTCATCATCGAAGTTGTCTAGGACAATGTCGTCTTCATCCTCGTCATCAAACGCTTCGGCCGCTTTGCGCATTTTGGCTAAAGTAGACTCGCCTAACAAAACTTCATCGTCCACATCTTCCATCCCATCAAAGGAAGTTTCATAGGCGCGTTCGTCGTAATCTTCGCCCATTGTTTCTTTGCGCATCGCCAGACCTTCTAAGGCCGCGTCCGCCATTTTACCGGCAATCAGCTTAATGGCCCGAATGGCGTCATCATTGGAAGGGATGAGGTAATCAATGGGATCGGGATCGCAGTTGGTATCTACCAATGCCACAATGGGAATGCCGAGTTTGTTGGCTTCGCGCACGGCCGTTTCTTCATGGTTCACGTCAATAATAAAGAGCAAGTCTGGCAGGTCACGCATATTCCGCACCCCACCCAGACGCAAATTCAACTTCTCAATTTCGTGTTCCACATGCAGCCGTTCCCGCTTTTTCAGGGCGGCAAACTCGCCGGCATCCCGCCGGGCTTCCAGCTTTTTCAAGTAATCAATCCGGCGACGAATGGTCTGCCAGTTTGTCAGCGTACCACCCAACCAGCGTTGGTTCACGTATGGCTGCATACCACGCGAAGCCTCGCTGGAAATGGTATCTTGCGCCTGCCGCTTGGTGCCCACAAACAAGACCGCGCCACCCTGCGCAACCGTGTCACGGATCAGGTTATAGGCATCTTCAATCATTACAATCGTTTGTTGTAAATCGAGGATGTGAATGCCGTTGCGTTCGGTGAAGATGTAGGGTTTCATCTTCGGATTCCAACGGCGCGTGCGGTGTCCAAAATGCACCCCTGTTTCCAGGAGGGCCTTCATTGAAACAATGGCCATGAGGTATTCTCCTTGTTGTTGTTTTTTGAGCGCCGGCCGACCAAACCTGCCGCTCCACCCATACCTTTCCACCTGCGCCAAAACTTATGTGGCCTTCACCCCTATCATGGCTGGCAAACAGACCATCTCAGGGAATGACATAAGCACATTGTCGCAGTCCAGGTATGTGTTTGATTATTAAAATGGTTTTAAGTGAATTACACCACACCTCTCTATAAATTGGCCGTCAGAAAGATGGGCGGCAAAACGTGGGGGATTATAACGAAAGTGAAAAAATGCGCAAACCACCCAAACTGAAGTTCAACAGTGCGCCCGGAGGGACTCGAACCCCCAACCGCCTGATTCGAAGTCAGTTACTCTGTCCATTGAGCTACGGGCGCTGGTGAAGAAGTGTTCAGATGTTCAAGCAATCAGGTGTTCACGTAAAAACATAAACACCTGATTACTTAAACACTTCTGGGCGAGTGGTGGGATTTGAACCCACGGTCTTCTGGGCCACAACCAGACGCGTTAACCGCTACGCTACACCCGCCATGAGCACAAAGTGCTAAGGCAAAGGAATGCTACCATAAGCACCCACTCCCGGCAAGTTTGCAGGCAACGGCCGTGACCGGCGTCGGCGTGCCATCTGGTATCAGAATGGGGGTCGGTTCAGGGGTAGGAGTGGCGGTTGGCGGGATCAAGGGGTCAAGCTCTGTCACTCGTATTACCGATAACGTCAACGCGATTTGCCGGGCAATTCCTTCATTTTGCAGCGTCGTGCCAATCTCTTGCTGCAAACGTTCCACCTGTCTGTGCGTCACCTCGCGCGTTGAGCGCACCACCACATCCATTCGCAATAGTTCATGCCCACTATCATCCAGAACAAAATCATATTCCAGATCTACTACTGACCCCCCGATGATGGTCTCATCTTCAACGGCTGCGGTCGTCACTTCGATGATACGCGCTTCCCGTGTTTGCACCTTGACCAGTTCCACGGTCAACACACTCAACAGAATAATGACAGTGGCCAACGAAAGCAGTTCCACCTGAACGCTGCGCATCTGCACGGCGCGCCGCGCTTTTTGATTACGCGCCGGCCGGAAACCTAACACCAGGAACATCAACGCGGTCGCCGAACTGATGGAGACCAGATTGGTGACAAACAGCAGCAGCGCGCCCAACGATTCCCAAAAATAACCGGCGGCAAAGGTAATGCCGACCGTCGCCAACGGTGGCACCAGAGCAGCGGCAATGGCTACACCCGGCAGCGCCCCGGCAGCATCTGACCGGCTGAGCGCGTAAGCGGCAGCCAGACCGGAAAAGAGGGCAATACCCAAATCCAGGAGAGACGGCTGTGTCCGAGCCAACAACTCCGGAGTCAACGGCAAGCGCATGACGGCCAACAACAAACCGGCCAACATCCCCACCCCTATCGCCAGCAGCGCCCCTTTGAACACAGCCGCTGTTGTCAGTCGCAAGAAACGGGCGTCACCCAACACTACGGCCATACCCATGCCCACAATGGGCGACATCAACGGCGCTACCAACATGGCCCCAATCACCACCGCGGCGCTGTTACTCATCAGGCCAAATGCCGCAATAATGGCCGAGAGGGAGATAAGCATATAAAAGTCAATATCGGGGCGCGCACCGCGGCGAATCCGGGTATAGGCTTCCGTGCGTTTCATCAGGTCCATATGGGGCAGTAGTTTCCTCATATACCAGAACAGATACGCCCACCAATGGCTGAAACGCGCCTGCGGCTGGCGCACAATCATCACCGGCCGTTTGCTTTGCCGCACTACAGCCGCCGGTATATCACCAAACAACACCTTGTCTATTGAACTTTCTTTGGTAGCGCCAATAATCACCAGATCACTATCGCCGCTTGCCGCCAGAATGCCATCGGCTACGGTGTCGGCCGTGACCACCTGTCTTTCGATCCGGTCACCGGCATCCACAAATTGTAAGAGCTGACGCAAACGCGCCCGCCCCAATGCTTCCTCGTTCGGTTCCAGGTAACTACGGGCGATGTACAATGCAGTGATCTTGATGCGTGGCGCAACGCGCAACAGAAATTGCAGCGCATGGGCCGTGTTAGGCCCGCCAGAGGTGGGCATCAAGATGTGTTGCAATCTATTGTTACTGGCGGTGTTCTCCAGGTTGGTTCTGTCTCCACGCACAGCGGCTACGGCACACGGGACCTGGTTTAGATTATGCCAGACAGGCCCGTCCAGATGGGCCAACACCAGTTCTACCTGGGCCGTGGTGACCAGTTTGTTCAAATCAGCCTCAAAATCCACGCTGACGATGATGAGGTGGCAGATGTAATCGGCCAGTTCACTGCCGGCTGCCTGCCGGGCGCTGGCTAGAAGCTGCCGTGCCTGGGCCAGCTCTGGTGGTATGGCGCTGTGCAGGAACACGGCCGTGAGCAAATATCCATTATGCGCCCGCGCCAATGCCAGCCCCAGATCAAATGTTTTGCCCAACTGATCGGCGCTGGTTAACAAGAACAATCCACGCCATGTTGTGTCTGCCGGAATCTGGCCCTCGATGATTTCCATACACATCCAAGTATAGAGCAGTTTTATGCCAGCGTGTAGTCAGGAGAGGTATAACTGGTTGTCTGACGGCCGTGCCCCTGTGTTATAATCTGTTTACTGGCGTGGTGGCGGCTTATGCCCACTACCCAATATGAGGTGCAGGCATGAAACGCTTTCAATTTGAACTAACGGATAATGAATCAAAGGTTTTGAATACACTGGCTGGCCGGGGGGCGATGAGCCCCAGCCAGGTAGCTGCCGAGACGTGGATATTACCCGGCGAAATGCGCACCATGTTGCAAGAAATGGCCAGCGCCGGGTTTGTGGTGCTGCGTGAAGACAGCAACAGCCCCGATGGCTGGCTGGTGGCCCTGACCAACGACGCCAGAGGCTTTGTCAATGGCAGCAATGGCAAACGCTAACGTCCCGACCCCATGACCGAAACCATCGCCCCCACATCCACCAGCACCAGCACCAAAATTTTGCTGCTGCTGGTTATCCTCTTATCCTTCGTCATCATCGTTCTGCTGGTGTGGCCGGTTGGCCCGGCAGCGCCCACGTGGATGGGGCCATTTCAAGGGGATTTGCGCCACTTCACGGCCGTACTCGCCCCCTTTCTGGTCATCGGCTTTGTCGGCGGGTTGATTGGCGTGGCAGAGTTGGTTTCCACCTTCAAAACATACCCCCGTGAAGCCTTGCTCACGCGCTGGGCATGGGTTCTCATTTTTGCCAATGTCTTCGCCGCCATTGCCGCCTTGCTCATCTTGCGGGCCACCGCGCCCCCCATGAGTTTCCTCATGGAATTCCTGATCGTCGCTTTTGGCTTTCAGGGCATTATCCGTACCCGTTTTGTGCTGGCCAAACAGGTGGGGTCAGACAAAGATGGTGAGGTAGCCATTAACCTGGGCTGGCTCTATGACCAGTTTTCTAACCTGGCACGGCGGCAGATTGACCTGGAATTGATGAACAACCGGCGCACGGCCGTGACCCGCTTGCTGCATTATTACCCCACCCTGCGCGAATTGTATGACATCGCCCTTTACACCATCACTGCCCGCGAAACGCTCACAGCCGAAGAAGAACAACAAAAATTGGACGACCTGGAAAAATTGATTGACCCCAAAGCGCCGGAGCATTTCGCCAAGACCAGTATTGCCCTGATGATCCTTGAAAATGGCGGCCAATCCTACGTCAATTTACTGCTCGATCAGGCGATGAATCAGCCGGACACGGCCGTAGCTGCCACCGCCGCCGCCCCACCACCCGCTCGCCAGGACACCCTCATCCGCCGCCTGGTTGATGGCTACGACCTGGAAGGTCTGGTCGCCCTCACCAACCAACTCACGGACGACGAAGCCGTTCAAGAGTACGTGCAGTCAGCCGCCCAACCCAACCCGGCCACCAGCCAGGCCGAACAAAAAGCCACCATCGCCCACTTTCTCATCCAGCAAATTGGCGCCGACGCGCTCAACCGGGTTTTGTGATAAAACAGGATTAAGAAAAGATGGATGACAAAAAATCAATAACACCGAAGCAGGTAGCAGAGGCTTTGAATGTGTACTTCAATACTGCTGAGTTACAATCTCTGGCTCTTAATATGGGCATTCCTTATGATGACCTGGAAGGAATTTCAAGAAGCGAAACGATCATTTCTCTCGTTAAATATACTCAACGTCATGGCGTGTATGAACAGTTGATCAAAGCTATTCAAGGAACGCGCCCTTACATCAATTGGGATAAATTCTCCCAGCAATCTGTGCAAGAATCGAAACCAGCGGCTTTAGAAAAGGACGTCACAAATACGCTGAATGTCTCTAGCAGCCCTCATCATATTACCTCAGACGAAGTCAAATTAGCCCCTTCTTCTGCAAGCCAGCAATTAGAAGATTTTTATTTCCGAGTCAATCGTTTGCAACAGCAATTCCAGGAAATCCAGGACATAACTGGCCTTAACGACGAAGAGACACAAAACCTATTGAATCTTCTAGAGGATGCACCACATGAGTTCTTGCGCGATCTTCTTTCCGGGCATGATGATCCAACTCTTGAGCAGTATGCACAAAATTATGCGGAAATGGAACACGAATTAGGTATTGCGCTGGTGGCGCAAGGCAAATGGCACGCCGGTCTGCGGCGTTTTGAGCGCAGCCTGACCATACGTCGCCTCCTGGACAATTTGGATGAACGCGCTGACACCATTTACCAGATTGGTAGAACCTACCAACTGATGGGGAACCTGGCTGAAGCACAGATTCGCTATCGCGATGCCATGCGTTTGTACAAACATACAGGAAACAAAGTGGGTATTGCCGCCTGTAACTTAAATCTAGGTACGGTAGCCATCCAACTGGGGTTTATAGACGAGGGTATTGCTCAAATCCAGAAGGCACAACTCGCCTATAAGCAAGACGACAACGACAAGAAACTTCAAGAAATAGACGAACTATTGCACTTTGTTCACCGGGTAAAGGGAAAAGAACGAGTATGAGTACCGCTGACGATTTGTGGGCGCAATCCGGCGTTATTTTTGATGCCTGGGGATTGAGCGAAATTCCCTTCACCGAGAGCGCCATTGAATTGGGGCAAAAACAACTCCGGCAGCTTTTTACCGGCCGAGAAAATGAGCTTCGGCAGGTGTTTAATCTGGTGCGCGGCCGTGAACGCAAACGAATCTTTGTTTACGGTTGGGTGGGCATTGGCAAGACAGCCTTCTTGCGCGAAATCATCGGTGTGTTGGAAAGGAATGCCCCTAAAACGTTAGCCAGTTATATCTCTTTGCTACCCGGTATGGATTTATCAACCGCCGCTCTGATTGCGCTGGCCCGTAAATTGCCAAAAGATGAATATGCCCAACACCTGCTTACACAAATGGGACTGCCCGCCAGCCAACGTGCAGTAGAAAAAAAGACGACGGTAAAAGCTGGCCTTTCTGGTTCTGGCGTGGAAACAACGGAAGAAACATCTCCCTTTTCCAGGCCGCTTTACCCGGCAGCCAGTTTTGAAGCTTTGTTAGATCGTGCGTACCAAAAGTTTGAACGTATTGTCATTGGCATAGATGACCTGGAAAAACGAAATCCCGATTTAATCCGGCAAATGTTGCGTGATGAACAAGGACTTCTCAAGAGCAACGCCTGGTTCTTTTTAACGGGGCATCCGGCCACCATTACCCATGACATTTTGGTGCGTGAATTAGGGCTGTTTGACCTGGCATTGGAGTTGAAGCCACTCGACCAGACGATTTCTTATCACATGTTGGTCAATTACCTGAACAGTGTGCGGCCAAAAGAAAAACAGCGGAATTATGATGAACCGCAGGCCGTCTGGCCTTTTACGCCAGATACAGCCAGGGAATTGTGTGCGCGCTCCGAAGGTATTCCCCGTATGTTGAACAGGTTGGGCAGCTATGTTTTGCTCAAAGCAGCCGAACTTGGCGCGCCGATGATCACACCAGATATCTTTCAGGCCGGTGTAGAATTTGCCGATCAACAGTTGCGCGGGCAGTCTGGTTTGACAATTGAGGAAATGTATATTCTGGAACTGGTACTGGATAAAGGTGTGTTATCTGATGAAAGCGTCACGCTTGAGGAGTTAGATAAGGTCAGGGCCAAAGAATTTCGGGAAATTTTGCCCATTCTGGATAATTTGGTGCAACGTGACCTGCTCAAACGACTACCATCAGAACGTGCCACAGAATACGCACCCTCGCCTCTGGTTCTCACCCCAAAGTCCGATCCGCCAGTCTAGTGATAGTTGATGGCTTAAACGGCCGTAAACATCCCTTGCACACCCTCCTCTCTCTGGCTACAGTTGCCCTATGAAAAAAATCCTGTTTTTGGTCATGGCCTTATGGGGGTTGGCTGCCTGTGGCGGCGCTTCACCCCCGGCTGGCGTGCAAAGTGGCGTCTCCCCGGCCCAAATTCAACGGTTGAATTTTGAGTATGTGGTGGGCACACCGCGCATCTCTTTTGCCATTTTTGATGGCCCCGAACCGCTGCTAGATGTGACACAGGTAGAAGTCAGGGTACAACCGGTCGGCGATGAGGATGGGGCGGCGGTGACGGCCGTCACCGCCGTGCCCTACACCGATTATGAAATCCCCTACTGGGTCATAACGCCTGAACTGCCCGCGCCCGGCATCTGGGGGCTAACGGCCACCATCACCCAGGCCAACGGGCAGACCATCACCGCCCCCTTTCTGGTGGAAGTGGCCGCCCAAAGTGAGGCCATCCCCATCGGCGCGGCTGCCCCACGCAGCCAGAATCGCACCCTGGCCACCGAACCTGACCTGCACAAGCTCAGTTCCGGCAATGACCCCAACCCGGCGTTTTACCAGATGACGATTGCCGACGCCGTGCAAACGGGCAAACCCACCGTAGTGGCTTTTGCCACGCCGGGGCTGTGCCAGACCAAATGGTGTACGCCGGTGCTGGACAGCGTAGAGACGGTCTACAAGGAAGTGGGCGAGCAGGCCAATTTCATCCATGTGGAAGTGCATGATGACTTTCAGGAGTTAACGCTGGTACCGGAGATGGCGGAGTGGGGCTTGCAGACGGAACCCTGGGTGTATGTGTTGGACGGCAACGGCCGTGTCGCTGCCCGTTTTGAAGGCCCTCTCTCCCCCCGTGAACTGAGCCTGGCGCTGGCGCCGCTGCTACCATGAAAGGGGCCGTCCCGGTTTTGCTGTTATCTCTATTGGCTTTAACGGCCGTCGCTCATGCCCATGCTGAATTAGTCACGGCCGTGCCCGCCCCTGGCAGCACCATTACCCATTCCCCGGCCGAAATTCGCCTGACCTTCAGCGAACCGATCAGCGCAGACAGCACCATCCTCCTCTTTACCGGGAATTTCCAGCCGGTAGCCGGTATCCAGGCGCAAGTGGCGGCGACGAACCCACAACTGTTGGTGGCAGCCGTACCCCCATTAACACCTGACGACTACACTGTACAATGGACGGCCGTGTCCACCGACGGCCACCCCACCAGCGGCAGCTACACCTTTCGCCTGACCCGCTTTGCCCTACCTTCTACCCTGCTGTGGCAAATTGGCCTCACTCTTTTGTTCCTGGGCGCATTTGTGATACTCTGGCGGTGGAGCCGTGATCGGTGATCGGTAATCAGTTGCCGGGCGCCGGGTTACTTCTCACTTATCACTCGTTACGCATCACAGGTACCAATATGAAACTACTACTCACCGGGTTTGAACCCTTTGGCAACAGCCCCCTCAACCCCTCGGAAGAGGTGGTGCATCAACTGGCGCAGCAAGAAATAGAAGGGGTGGAATTGTTGACCGTCATCCTGCCGGTGGAGCGTTTTACCGGGCCGGATACGCTCATTCGCACCTATATTTCGGCGCAGCCAGACGTTGTCTTGTCGTTGGGGGAGGCGGGGGGTATCACGGCCGTGACCATTGAACGAGTCGCCATCAATCTACTTGACTTCTCCATCTCCGATAACGGCGGCCATTTGGTGACAGACAAACCCATTATTGCTGATGGGCCGCCCGCTTATTTTGCCACGCTGCCTACCCGTCCAATGGTCAATGCCCTCACCGAAGCCGGCATCCCCGCCCAACTCTCTTACTCAGCCGGCACATTCCTGTGCAACCAGGTCATGTACGAGATGTTGCACTACATCCACAAACACCAGCTCAAAACGCCTGCCGGTTTTGTACACCTGCCCCAATTACCCCAACAAACAGCCGGAAAAAATTACCCCCTACCTTCCATGAGTTTGCCGCTGATGGTGGCGGGGATCACGGCCGTGATCCACACCATCACCCACTGGTACACCACTCATTCATAAAGATCAGGCGTCAGGGTCAATGCCCAACGCCCGCAGTTTCGCCGCCAACGCTTCCGCTCGCCGCATCTCCTTATCGGCCCGCTCACGCTCAGCAACTGCCACTTCTTCACCGGTCAGTAGCACGTGGCCCTCTTTATCACACCAGCGTAACCATTGCCCGTCCCGGCTTTCATAACGGCCGTCCCACAGCGTCAGCCCCAGGCCAATCTTTTCCATAAACCAATTTTTCACCGGCACATACCCATCGGCCCGTAATTCGTACAACTGCAACACCTGGTTTTGAATCAATAATTGCGGATCGTAGATGGCATAATACCAGACGTTCATCCGGGCATAATCATCCAGCTTCTTGCCATTTTCGCCCCCTTTTTTGTTGGACACAATCTCCACCACCAGGTCAGGCGGTTTGCCAAATTCCCAGATGAAATAAGAGCGATGCTCCTGCGCAAACCAATCTTCAGCAATTTCCACGTCCAGGCTCAAAAACATATCGGGCACAATCGCCGGCCGATAGGGCGTGGTAAAAATGCCCACATTGCTATCGGCCACAAATTTGCGCTCTGTAGCCCATGAAGCATACAGGGAACGCACCAGCAGCCGCTGTTGTTTAGCCGAGAATATGTTATCCACCGGCGTATCGTCCTCGGTTACAATGTGGGAAACATCCGGTGGCTCCACTTCTACCACCTCGGTAATAATCATCTCTACCATTATCACCTTCCTTCATGGTTCATATCCACCACTACTTGCCCATGCGCTGGCAGATTATAACATGTTTTGCTCAATCATTATCCCACAGCCGCACCGGGACTTTGTATGGATTTTTAGGCGACCGATCAGCAGTCAGGGAACGGGTGGTGCGCTGTGTTAGAATCTCAATGGCATCAGCCAGGTGACCATCACCAATGGCATAATCACCCCGTTCGCTGCGCAGTTTGTGGGCTTCAAACAGCACTTCCGCATGGCTCACACCCGCCGGTGGCTCAAACTTGTAAGAGGCCAGTTCATACAACTGCCCCAACGGATCGCGGAAATAGATGGAATACATGAATCCCCGGTCTATTTCGCCGGAGTGACGGATACCACGTTCGTCCAGCCGTGTTTTCACCTGGGTATAGGTGGCGCGGGAGACGGTGAAGGCGATGTGGTGCAAATTGCCAATGCCTTCCGGGTTGGGCGTGGGGTCAATGGCGCGGTCCTCACGGGTAAAAACGGTGATCAGACGGCCGTCACCCGGATCAAAGTACAAATGGCTTTCAGTAGCCACATCCAGGTTGGGCTGCTCAAAAACAAAGGGCATGCCCAACACCCCTTCCCAAAAATCAATCGAAGTCTGGCGATCCGCCCCAATCAGGGTAATGTGGTGGACGCCTTGTGTTTGTATCTTTTGCATCGGTTAAACTCCTTGTTGCCTGGAGATGAGAGGTTAGGAGATTGCACAATCTCCCAATCGCCCAATCTCTAATCTCTCAATCTCTAATCTCTCAATCTCCCAACACACCATTCACAATATTCTTTGCCTGCTCAATCTCATCTTGAATAATCGTATGCCCCATGCGGGGATAAATTTTGGTCGTCACTTGCGCGCCGAGGTTGGTGAAGGTCACGGCCGTTTCCTGCACTCGTTCCAGCGGAATATGCGGGTCAACATCGCTGCATCCCAGAAAAACGGGCGTATCGGCCAATGAACCTTCGTAATGGCGTGGTGTTCCCGGCGGGCCAATGACGCCGCCGCTAAAGACCAGCAGCCCACCATACCGCCGCGCGTGCCGGGCCACAAACTCCGACGCCAGACACGCCCCCTGCGAAAAACCGGCCAACACGATCCGCTCCGCCGGAATACCCGCCGCCTCAATCTCGGCGATCAGGTCGGCAATTACTTGCAAACCGGACGAAAGCCCCGGCTCATTTTGCGTCATCGGCATGAGAAAGCTGTAGGGATACCAGGTATTGCCCGCCGCCTGCGGCGCCAGATAAGCAAAATCAGGATGCGGCAACAAGTTGGCTAAATCCAGAATACCTTCGGCGTCACCGCCACGGCCGTGTACCAAAATCATCGCCGCCCGCGCCTCCGCCAACGGCCGTCCTGCCCTCAAAACTGGCTGTCCCTGGTGTGGGCCAGATTCAGTATTCGTATCCATTTCAATCTCCGTAGAGGTTACTGGGATATTGAGATATTGTTAACCAGCCAAATTCAATACCCCAATACCCCAATATCCCAATTACCCATTCACCGTCACCGACGGCAGCGCGTTCTCAATCTCCGCCCGGTGTTGTTCATACCAGGGTGGTAATTTCAGGTGTGAGCCTAACTCTTCTACCGTTTCATCAATCAAAAAGCCAGGCGCGTCCGTAGCAACTTCAAACAAGACACCACCCGGTTCGCGGAAATAGATGGAATGGAAATACTGCCGATCTTGCACTGGCGTCACCTGCAAACCGGCCTGCCGCAGGGATTGCAGATATTCCAACTGCTCGCTGTCATCCACCGTGCGGAAGGCGATGTGATGGATGGAACCGGCGCCAAAGCTGCCGCGCCGCTGCCCCGGTCGGTGCAAAATGTCCACATACAGCCCGCCGTCAGCGGAAGCGCCGCGATACCGGTACCGGCTGCCTTCCTGCCCCACAAAGGTGTAGCCCATCTGCTCTGTCAGCACCGCTGCCGTCGGCTCCACGGCGTTCAGCCACAGGGTAACGCCGTGAAAGCCACGCAGGGCGTGTTCTTCCGGCACCGGCCCACTGGCCCAATGGCGGAAGTTCCCTTTTTCGCCGCTGGCAATCAGTTCCAACGGCATCCCGTCGGGGTCATGGAAGGGTAACACGGCCGTATCAAAGCGCGTCTGCATCTCCCCCACTACCACACCGTGGGCCGCCAGTCGTTCCCGCCAGTAGCCAATGGAATCGGGGGCGATGGTGTAGGCTACGGCCGCTGTCTCCCCATTCCCTCGTTCACCCCGCCGCATGTGCCGCCAGGGGAAAAAGGTCAGCACTGTGCCCGGTGTGCCCACTTCGTCGGCAAAATAAAAATGGTAGGTGCCCGGATCGTCAAAATTGACCGTCTTTTTCACAAACCGCTGCCCCAACACCTGATGATAAAAGTTGATATTGGCCTGCGGGTCACCCGCTACGGCCGTGATATGGTGTAAACCTTGAATCGGTTGCATGTTTGTCTCCTTCGTTAATGGGACGCAGATTCACGCGGATGACGCGGATATAGTGTGAATCTTCATTCTTTTCAATTCTGCGCCAGACCAAGTTGGCGGCACAACGCGCCTAATTGTTCCTGTTCAACGGCCGTCAACACCGCAAACGCTGCCACCACCCCGGCCACATGCGCCGGTAAAATGGTTTCTATTAACGTGCGGCCAACGGCCGTCAGGTGTACCTCTACACAGCGCCGGTCATCCACCCGCCGTTCGCGTGTCACCAGACCACGCTTTTCCAGATTGTCAATCACCAGCGTCATGTTGCCGCTGCTTTTCAAAATCTTTTCGCCTAACTGCCCGGACTGCATCGGCCCCAGAAAATAGAGTGCTTCCAACGCGCCAAACTGGCTGGTCGTCAGCTCATACGCCTGCAAATGGCCGTTGATACGCTGGCCG
Organism: Anaerolineae bacterium; assembly: GCA_019637635.1. Classification (GTDB taxonomy): domain Bacteria; phylum Chloroflexota; class Anaerolineae; order Promineifilales; family Promineifilaceae; genus CAADGU01. The sequence continues at coordinate 817 of JAHBVI010000166.1, read as the reverse complement.
ACCGCTTCGGCCGCCCGCGACAATTTAATGTAACTGTCCAGCGCCTGCATTTCTTCTGGTGTGCCTTGATAATGTGTACTCATCGTTATATTTTCAATATCATATAGTTTGATATTAAAATATATAACATCAAATTATATATTTGTCAAGTAAGAAAGGCACTGCGTCGGCTAAAAACAGTCAGCGAAGGCCGACTTCGCTCTCTGTAGCCGCGAATTTATTCGCCGGGCGAATTGTCGAATTGTTTTCTTGTTTTTCAGGTATCTCGTGGCGGAGTGCGCATCCTCAGATGCCTATCTGAGGATGCGCACTCCTCTCACCTCCATTTATTGAGATGAGACTTTTCATCAATCCGGCGCCTGATACAAAAAACGCGCTAAAAGCGCATTGTGGCCCCCTCCCAGTGCGCTTGAGCGCACTTCCCAATACCGCCTGGGAATTGCATTCCCAGGCTAAATCAGCGGTTGCGCCGCCAGAGCCACACGGCCGTCAGCGCCACCGCTGCCCCCAACAAAACCCCGGCGATCCAGGTACGACGGGTGGGTTGGTGCACGGTCACGGCCGTGTCCATCTCCACCTGCGCCAGCATCACCCGCCAGTCGGGGATGGTTTCCAGCGGTGGCAAACTGTAACAGTGCTGCCACAGGGCCAGATACGCGGCTTCTTCGTCCTGCCAACGGCCGTCATCCCACCCCAACTCCGCCTGGCAAATGGCGCGGATGCGCGGCAAATGCGCCCGCCCCCCTTCCGGCAGCAGCAGCCCCAGCCGCAGCCGCCGCAGCAGTAAATCTTCCAGATGCTGCACCCCTTCCGCCCG
>JAHBVI010000165.1 GCA_019637635.1 Anaerolineae bacterium | reverse complement strand
TACGGTTCACGGATTACGGATTACGGATTACGGATTACGAGGAGTGAGGGTGTGGCAACGATAACGACTGTGGTACGGGGACGGCCGTCTACGCGGAGTAGTGTGTGGCGGCGGCGGCTGTTGATTGGCGTGGTGGCGCTGTACGTGGGGCTGCTGATCGTGGCGCCGCTGGTGGCGCTAGTGCGCGGCGCGTTTCAGGAAGGGGCGGCGGCGATGTGGCAGGCGCTCAACCAGCCCGGCGTGTGGCGCGCTTTCTGGCAGACGCTGCAGATTGGGTTGGTGGTGGTGGGGGTGCATACGGTGTTTGGCACGGCCGTTGCCTGGGTTTTTGTGCGCGATAATTTCCGGGGCAAATGGCTGCTCAACGCCATCATGGATTTGCCCTTTGCCGTGTCGCCGGTCGTGGTCGGTTACATGCTCATCCTCATTTTTGGGCGGCGCGGCCTGTTAGCGCCGCTGCTGGCGGCCTGGGACATTCAGGTCGTTTTTGCCGTGCCTGGTATGGTGCTGGCCACACTGTTTGTGACCATGCCCTTCATGGTGCGCGTACTCGTGCCGGTGCTGGAAGCGTTTGACGTGCGCCAGGAGCAGGCGGCAGCCACGTTAGGCGCAGGTGGCTGGTTCACCTTTCGCCGGGTGACATTTCCGGCTTTACGCTGGGGGTTTGTCTATGGTATTACGTTGACGTTTGCCCGCGCTCTGGGGGAGTTTGGCGCGGTGCTGGTGGTGGGTGGGGGCATCCAGGGGCGCACGGAGACAGTACCCATCTACATCTTCCGCGCACTGGATGAACGTATGTACACGGGGGCATACAGCGCCGCCCTGCTGTTGGGTCTGTTTTCTATCCTGCTCATTTTGGGCACAGACTGGCTGCGGCGGCGGCAAGAGTAAACCTCCTTTGCCTGATCCTGAGCAACACGGTAATCTTAGGCACGAGAATTGAATAATTTACACGAGACTGGAGATTAGAGATTGGCGATTGGATGCCCAACCCATCTCCAATTTCAGGTGCGTAGGTTATTAAATTCCCCTTCCTAAAGAAAACACGACAGGCAATGGAGGTGTTTGCATGAATGAACCCAACAAGGTGAGGGTTGAAGTTGGTCAGGGCGTGGAAGAGATAGAAACGGCCGTGACCACCACCCCCGCCCACCTGTCACGCCCCTTCTGGCAGCGTATAGCCTGGAAAAAGGTTGGCATCTTTTTTGCCAGCCTTTTTTTGTTCATTCTGGCCATCACCTTGATGAAAGAAGGGGCGCGTGATTTGGGGCCGCTGGTAAAGGATCGTTTTGCGGTGAGCAACCCGGCCAACAGCCTGGGGTTTGGCTGGCTTTTTGCCTACGTGGTAATGAGCGGCTCCCCCGTTGCCGCCGCTGCTCTGGCTTTTTTTGACGCCGGCATTATTGACCAGATGAGTACCTTTACCATGATTACCGGCAGCCGGTTGGGCGCCAGTTTTATTGTGTTATTCATCGGTTTTATCTACGTACTGCGCGGCCGCAGCCGGACCAACAGCCTGGGCATGGGGTTGCTTTCCCTCACCGTTACCGGCGTCACTTATACGGCGGCCTTGTTTGTGGGCATCGCCTTATTAAAGTCCGGTCTATTTGACCATGTGCAACTGCGCTCCGGCACAGTTCTTACTTCCATTACAGACGTCATCTTTGACCCGATTGCTGCCTTCCTGCTGACCTTTCTACCCCGCTGGTCATTGTTCCTGGTGGGGCTGGGCATCATAATGGTCAGCTTTAATTTGTTTGATAAATGCCTGCCCGAAATGACGTTAAAAGAAAGCCAGGTGGGGCGCATGTCGCGGCTGGTGTATCGTCCCTGGGTGATGTTCTTATTGGGGGCCAGCATTACCATGATCTCCATGTCCGTCAGCCTCTCATTGAGCATCCTGGTGCCGTTGAGCCAACGTGGCTTTGTGCGCCGGGAAAACGCCATCCCGTACATCATGGGCGCGAACATCACCACGTTTATAGACACACTGCTGGCGGCCGTTTTGCTCAACAATCCGCCGGCTTTCACGGTGGTATTAGTGGAAATGACCAGCATCACCATTGTTTCTATTGTCATTCTGGCCTTTCTGTACCGGCGCTATGAAAGGGGCATGTTGGCGCTGGTTAATGGCATTATGAGCAGCAATCGCAATCTGGCGATTTTCATGTTTACTATCTTGATAGTGCCCATTATCTTATTGTTTTTGTAGGAGAGAAAAGATGCGCATTTTAGCAGGCACCGGGGGGGCGGCACATTCGGACACGGCCGTGCGCCAGGCCGCTTATCTGGCCCAAAAAACAAACAGCCAATTGACCATCCTGACGGTGGTTCATGGCGAAGTTGACCGCCCCCAGGCCAGGGCGATTTTGACCCGCGCCAGTACAATCACGGCGCCGTATCAGATTGTGCCTCAAACCCAAATTGGCCTGGGGCCGGTTGCCCCAGAAATTGTAAAAATCGCTAAAACAGGTCTATTTGACCTGGTAGTATTGGGGGAGCGCCCCGGGCACGGCCTGATCAAACGGCTGATTGGCCCCACTGCCGAACGGGTCATTGCCCAGATGCCCTGCCCGGTGTTGATTGCCCGCAAAGATGCCGTCCCTCTGGCGCGGATTTTGCTCTGTGAAGGAGGTCGGGAACCATCGCTGTTGGAACGGCTGCAAGACCGGTTGGCGCCGCTGTTACAGGTGGCGGAAGAGTTAACCGTGCTGCATGTAATGTCTCAAATTGCCGCCGCACCGGGTGTGGCCGGTTGGGAGCTGCGCGCTGATGCTACCGAATTGATGGCTAAACACACACGGGAAGGCGAGTTGTTGACACATGATACGGCCGTTTTGCAGCATCTCCCCCTCCATTTACAGGCCAAAGTGCGGCATGGATTGGTGGTGGATGAGGTGGTGGCCGAGGCCAGAGATGGTGGTTACAGCCTGGTGGTCATTGGCGCACACCAGGGCAGCGGTTGGGAACGCTATTTGCTGGATGATCTGGCCCACCAGATCATGACCAAAATTGAAACGTCGGTGTTGGTGATTTAGGGTCGCAACTTTCGCACTTCTCGTGTCATTCCTCACTCCGAAGACTTCGTTCGGAATGACATGTGAAAATAGCGGAGCGGCGCATCTGAGGATGCCAGCCTCCTGATTATCCCATTTCTATGTCGAGACAGGTTGAACATGATAGAAATTTACACAGTTCAGGAAGCACAACAGGGAATTTTGCGGCGGGAGATGGCGTTGGAACCGGAAGTACCGCCCGCTTTGCAGGCACGGTTGGATGAATTGTTTGGCGCGGGTAGTACGCCAGACACGGCCGTAGCCACCATCCTACGCACCATCCGCCAGCAAGGGGACACGGCCGTGCGCCACTGGACGGCGAAGATTGACCGGGTGGAGTTAGCGCAGTTGGCGGTGGATAAGGAGGAATTGGGGACGGCCGTGTCCCGCATCCCCGCCGATTTAGCCGACGCCCTCCGTTTTGCCGCCGACCGTATTCGCCAATTCCATAGTTACCAGCCATTGCCCAACTGGACGACGACGGCAATGGGGGGGCGGCTGGGGCAGCGGGTGACGCCCATTCAGCGCGTGGGGGTGTATGTGCCCGGCGGCACCGCGCCGCTGCCTTCCAGCCTGCTCATGGGCGTGATTCCGGCGCAGGTGGCGGGTGTGCCGGACATTGTGGTGGCGACGCCGCCGGGGCGGGACGGCCGTGTGCCGGACGTGATTCTGGCAGCGGCAGCCATTACCGGCGTGGAGACGGTGTACACGCTCGGCGGAGCGCAGGCAATTGGCGCGCTGGCTTTTGGCACACAGTCCATCCCCCGCGTGGACAAAATTGTGGGGCCGGGCAATCTGTTTGTGACTCTGGCGAAAAAGCAGGTTTATGGTGTCGTGGGCATTGATGGACTGTATGGGCCAACGGAAACGGTGGTGGTCGCCGACGAGACGGCCAACCCGACCTGGGTGGCCGCCGATATGCTGGCGCAGGCGGAACACGACGTGCTGGCGACGGCGATTTTGTTGACGCCATCACGAGAATTGGCTACGGCCGTGCAAATTGAAATCGCTCGCCAACTGGAAAACCTGAGCCGAAGTGACATCATCGCCATCTCATTGGCAAACCAGAGCGGGATTGTGGTCACGGCCAATATGGACGAAGCGTGTACCCTGGCCTCGGCCTTTGCCGCCGAACACACCTGCATTGCCAGCGCCAATCCACAGCAATGGGTGGACAAAATCCCCCATGCAGGTGGCCTGTTCATTGGCGAGCGCAGTTTTGAGGTATTGGGCGACTATGTAGCCGGCCCCAGCCACACCATGCCCACCGGCGGCACCGCTCGCTTCGCTTCGCCGCTGAATGTCAGTGACTTTGTGAAAATCAGCAGCATCATCGAACTGGATGACGCCACGTCCGCCCAACTCAGCCCTATTGCAGCCCGCATTGCTCAGGCGGAACTGTTGGATGGTCATGCAAGAGCGGCAGGGATGAGAGTAGGAGATTGAGCGATTGAGAGATTAGAGATTGGAGATTGGAGATTGGAGATTGGAAAATGGAGATTGTAATTCGTGAGGCGACGCTGGCGGATGAGGCGGGGTTGGTGTTGTTGTATGCGGAGATTGATAAGCTGCACCATGAGGCACTGCCGCAGGTGTTTCGCGGCCATGAGGAGGTTGCACGGCCGTCAACATTCCTGACTGACCGCCTGACCGATGAGACGATGGGGCTGTTTGTGGCCGAGGTGAATGGTCGGCTGGCGGGTATGATCTTGCTGAAGATCAGGAATGACGAGCATCCACTGAAGTATGCGCAGCATTATTTACACATTTCCACACTGATTGTGGCCGCCAATTTTCACGGGCAGGGAGTAGCACAATTGTTGCTAGACACGGCCGTAGCCTTTGCCAGAGAACACAACCTCGCCCAACTCCGCCTCAACGTCTACGACTTCAACCAACGCGCCATCGCCTTCTACGAAAAAGAAGGCTTCACCACCCTCACCCGGCATATGTGGAAAGAGTTGTGAACCGCAGAGAGCGCAGAGTACGCAAAGGAGTAAGAAGAGATGAAGGAAGAGGATGAGCTATCAAAATTGATTATTGGGGCAGCCATTGAAGTTCATAAGCAGCTGGGGGCAGGGCTGTTAGAATCGGCTTATGAAGAATGTCTGGCATATGAATTCAGACTCCGACAAATTCCATTTGAGAGACAGAAGCCGCTTCCGGTGGTTTATAAAAGTGTCAAGCTAGAGTGCGGTTACAGGCTCGATTTTCTGGTAGGTGAATTAGTCATAGTGGAATTAAAGTCGGTCGCAGGTTTCAACCCGGTTCACGAAGCCCAAGTTATCACTTACCTGAAACTCAGCCAACTAAAACTTGCTCTTCTCCTCAACTTCAATGTCCGCCTGATGAAAGAAGGCATCAAGCGCGTAGTCCTCGACCTCTAAAACCTTTGCGCCCTCCGCGCCCTTTGCGGTTAAATATCAGGATGCTTATGAACTCCGAACACTTTATCAGACCAGACATCATCGCCATGAAACCCTACACGCCGATTGTGCCGTTTGAGGTGTTGTCGGCACGGTTGGGGCGACGGCCGTCTGAAATCATCAAACTGGACGCCAATGAGAACCCCTATGGGCCGTCGCCACAGGTGTTGGCCGCGCTGGCATCGGGCCAGTTTTTCCACATCTACCCCGACCCGGAATCGAACGAACTGCGGCAGGCGTTGAGCCAATACGTGAACGTACCCGCAGAGCGGCTGATGGCCGGCGCGGGCGCAGATGAGTTGATTGATGTGGTGCTGCGCGCCGTCCTCGCACGGGGAGATGTGGCCGTAGATTGCCCACCCTCGTTTGGCATGTACCCGTTCAGCACGGATGTAAACGCCGGGCGGTATGTGCCGGTGTGGCGACGGGATGATTTTTCGTTGGATGTGGCGGCGGTGGAAACGGCCGTACACCAACACCAGGCCAAAATCCTCATCCTCTGCTCGCCCAACAACCCCGACGGCAGCGTTATTGACGATGAGTCGCTGCGCCGCCTGCTGGCGCTGCCCACCCTGGTGCTGCTAGACGAAGCCTACGCCGATTTTGCTGAAGTAGAAGGCTACCACAGCCACATCCACTGGACAGTGGAATATGATAATCTGGTGGTGCTGCGCACCTTTAGCAAGTTGGCGGGACTGGCCGGGCTGCGGGTGGGGTACGGCGCATTTCCCGAATGGCTGCTGCCCCATTTGTGGAAAATCAAACAGCCGTATAATGTGAACGTGGCCGCCAGCATCGCCGCCTTAGCCGCCCTGAGCGACCCGGCCTGGATGCAGGAGAAGGTGCGCCTGCTGGTGGCCGAACGCAACCGTATGAGCGAAGCATTAAGCGAAATCAGCTACCTGGAACCGTATCCGAGTATGGCGAACTTTATTTTGTGCAGGGTTCACGGCGAACGGCGTGGCAACCACGCAACGGCTTCGGGCCGTGATGCTCACCAACTCAAACTCGATTTAGAGCAAGAGGGCATCCTCGTCCGCTACTTCAACAAGTCTGGCCTGGACAACTGCATCCGCATCAGCGCCGGCCGCCCGGAGGACACAGATAGACTATTGGCAGTTTTAAGAGAATGGGATCACGGATGACACGGATTGGACGGATTTTCGCGGATTTTTTGATTGATCCGTGCATATCTGTCTCATCCGTTAACTCCATGTATCTATTTTGAACTATGAACAGGACAGCAACCATTCACCGCCAGACATCGGAAACGGACATTCAGATTGCGCTCAATCTGGATGGTTCAGGGCGGCACGAAATCAGTACGGCCGTCGGCTTTTTGGATCATATGCTCACGGCCGTAGCCGTTCATGGCCTCTTTGATCTAACAGTTAACGCGACGGGCGATCTGCACATTGACAGCCACCACACCATCGAGGATACGGCCATCGTCCTGGGCAAGGCATTTGACCAGGCGTTAGGCGACAGGAAGGGGATCAACCGGGTCGGCCATGCCTACGTGCCCATGGATGAGGCATTGGGATTTGTGGCCCTGGACATCAGCGGACGGCCGTACACCATCTTCCACGCCACCTGGGCCACCCCCGCCATCGGCCAGTTCCCCACCGATCTGGTCGAACATTTTTTTGAGACATTGGCCGTCCATGCCCGCCTCACGCTACACGCCAGGGTAGACGGCCGTAACGACCACCACAAAGCAGAAGCACTGTTTAAGGCATTGGCGCGGGCATTAAGGACGGCCGTAGACCTTGACCCCCGCCGTACAAACGTCGCATCAACCAAAGGGACTCTAACTTCGTAATCCGTGACCCGTGACCCGTTTTCTGACTTTGGATTACGGGCTTCGGATTACGGACTTCGGATTACGGACAACGAATTATGATCACCATGATAGACTACGGCGCGAGCAATATTCGCTCGGCGCAGAAAGCATTTGAGCATATTGGCGCGGAAGTTGTGCTGACCGAAGACCCGGAGGTGGTACGCAAAGCAGACAAGCTGGTGCTGCCCGGCGTCGGTGCATTCGGCTCCGGCATGGCCGGGCTGCACCAGCGAAACTTGCCCGAAGCCATTCACGAAGCCGTGCAGCGTGGCGTCCCCTTCCTGGGCATTTGCGTGGGCATGCAATTGCTATTCGACGAATCCGACGAAATGGGCATCCACCAGGGGCTTGGCCTTATACACGGCCGTGTCACCCGCTTCCCACTTCATAATTCATCCTTCCTAATTCCTAATTTAAAAGTCCCCCACATGGGCTGGAACCAGTTAGAACCGGCCTGGGAACACCCCCTGCTGGCGGGGGTGAACAGTGGGGACTATGCCTATTTTGTACATTCATATTATTGCGATCCCGCGGCAGCCACGGCCGTACTCGCCTGGACAGATTACGGCTTTCCCTTCGCCTCAATTGTCGCCCAAGACAACGTATATGGCCTGCAATTTCACCCGGAAAAAAGCCAGAGTATCGGCTTACGCATCCTACAAAACTTTGTGCAAATCTGATGATCTTTCCCGGCCTGTCAGGTTTTTTACACCGCTTGCCAAACCGGGTATACTTACGGCACTAATGAGTGCAGCCACCCCAGCAGCTCGGTATCGGCTACCTGATTCATAACCCAAGCCCATGACAGAACAAGCGGCAGCATCTGCCCATAAGCCCCAAACAAATCCGGAGCTACCACCAGAAAAAACCGGCGCCCCCATCCTCATCGCCAACCGGTACCAGGTGGTGAATCGGCTGGTGGGCGGCATGGGCATTGTCTATTTGTGCAATGACCGGATCACGCACGATCTGGTCGCCCTGAAAACATTCAAACCAGAGTACATCTCCTCCCGCCCCGCCCGCGATATGTTCCTGCGCGAGGGCACCATGTGGGTGGAGATGGGCAAACACCCCAACATTGTCCAGGCATATCGAGTAGAGCGGATTGGCGACGGCCGTGAAGTCTACCTGGTTCTTGAATGGGTGCAGCAGCCCGAAGGCAAACGCACCCCCTCCCTGCGTTCCTGGCTGCGCAAAGGCAAACCCCTGCCCCTGGAACAGGCCATCCTGTTTGCCTTAGGCATCGCGCGGGGCATGAAATACGCCACCAAAAAACTGCCCGGCCTCGTTCACCGCGACCTCAAACCGGAAAACATCCTCATCGGCGTTAACGGACAGGCGCGTGTCACCGACTTCGGCCTGGCCAGCACCCTCTCCAGCCTCGGCAAGGAAGGCGCGGCCGCCACATTAGACGACTTGCCCGAACTGTTCAACCGCACCCAACTCACGCAAGGTGCGGCCGGCACCCCCCTCTACATGGCCCCGGAACAATGGCTGCAACTCAAACTAGATGCCCGCGCCGACATCTACGCCCTGGGTTGCATCTTCTACGAAATGGTCACCGGCCGTTTTGCCGCCGAAGGCAAAGAGCGCGAAGAACTGAAAGAAATACACCTGAAAGGGCACATCAAACCATTAGACAGTTCTCTGCCGCGCGATGTGCATCTTTTCCTGCGCAAATGTCTGGCCACCAGGCCTATTGAACGCTACCCCAGTTGGAAAGAAGTAGAAAACGCCCTGGTGGGCATGTACACCCTCATCTTTGGCAAACCGGCCCCTGAAGAGCGCATTGACCAGGAAGATACCCGCGAAGAGCGGCTGCGCGCCGCCAACTCCTACAACACCATGGGCCTCTCCTACCTGGATATTGGCAAGCTCGATGTAGCCGTTATGTACTTTGAGCAGGTAGTCAACCTCGCCCGCCGCGAAGGGTCACGGGAAGTGGAAGGCATTGGCCTGGGCAATCTGGGGCGTGTCTACACCGCCCTGGGCTACATTGAGCGCGCCATTGATTTCCATGAAGAACATCTGACCATTGCCCACCAACTGCGCGACCGCTCCCAAGAGGGCCTTGCTCTGGGCAATTTAGGGCGCGCCTACCGCCAATCCCGTGAACCGGAGAAAGCCATTCGCTACCACGAACGCGAGCTGCAAATTTCCCACGAACTGGCCGACCGCTTCAAAGAAGCCGCCGCTTTGCACAGTCTGGGCGAATCTTACCGGCAGGTCGGTAACGCTGAAAAAGCGGTCGCTTACTATCAGCAATCGCTGGCCATCGCCCGCGACATTGGCGACCGTGCCCGCATGGAACGCGTTCTCAACAGCATGGGCAAGTTTTATCTCAGCCGGGGTGAATCCAAAGAAGCCGTTACCCTTTTCAAACAAACGCTGGAAATTGCCCGGCAAATTGGCGACCGGGTAGGCGAGGGCGAGGCGTGGGGCAACCTGGGTACGCTCTATGAAGAAATGGGCAATCCAGACCGGGCTATTGAATTCTACCAACACGCCCTTACCATTTCTCAGGAAAGCAAAGACCTCAACACCCTATTCCGCAACTTGATGCGCCTGGGCAACCTGTATTTGAAACAACACGATATTACCGAAGCCAGCGAATACCTTTTGCTGGCGCTGGATACAGCGCTGGAAATGGGCGACCAGAATCGAGAAATGGAGGCGCGTTTCAAATTGGGTATTGTCCTCAAAGAGCGCGGTGAGTATTTTGAGGCCGCCCGATTGCAGCGGCAGGCGCTGCGTCTGGCGCAGGAAATGGGCAACCAGGAACAAGAAGAGAAATCGCTGCTGGAATTGAGCCGCGCCTATGAAGCCTGGGGGGATTGGGGCCGGGCCATTGAATATCTGGCGCAAACCTTTTACATGGTAGAGAAGCGGAATAATCTGCTAGAACAGGCTCGATACTACGGGCAATTGGGGGCGCTCTACCGCAGATCGGCGCAGTGGAAGGCGGCGCTGGAGCTATATGAAAAGGCGCTGGAACTGGCACAGCGAGCCGGCAATCTGGCCATAGAAATAGAGCTGCTGAACCATATTGCTACCACGCTCAATGAAACAAACGATTCCAAAGAAGCGTTGGCGCGGTTGAAAGAGGCCTTAGACCTGGCCAAAGAACGAAACTATGACGTAGGCGAAGCCGCGACCCTGAGTAATCTGGGGCTGATTCACCAGGATATGGGCAATAAACGCGCCGCCATCAGCCATTTAGAGAAAGGGTTAGCCACCGCCAAAAAGACAAAACGCAGCGCCAACGTGGCCGCAGCCAGTTATAAGCTGGCCAAAGTGCTGGTGGAGCAGGAACGTTGGGACAAAGCAGAACCCCATGCCCGCCTGGCCCACCAGCTATACGGTAAAATGGGGAAAGCCCAAATGGTGGAGACCTTGACAGAAATGTTGGCCGACATCGAGAAAAACAAAGGGCGCTCGGCAAGCTTCTTTGGCAGCACCACCGATTTTCTACGTTCGGCTGGCGGGTCTTCGTCGTAGAGACGTATGGCGATACGCCTCTACTCGCCTTATTTGTGCCGCCGGGCCAATTCCTGGCACACGTCATCCCAGGTCAGGTCGCAGGCAGCCAACAGGACAAGTAAGTGGTAGGTCAGGTCGGCCGTTTCCTCCACAATCCGTTCTCTCCCCTGCCCCTTCACTGCCAGAATCACCTCCACCGCTTCTTCGCCCACTTTTTTGACAATCTCGTCTTCCCCGGCCGTAAACAGGCTGTTGGTATATGAACCCGGTTTGGGGTGTAATTTCCGGTCTTGAATGGTCTGAAATAAAGTCTCAATAAACTCGCTCATCACTCTCCCAATCTCTGTAAAGCGTTAACAAAATAATCCGAACTGTTATTGTTACTCCGAGGAGTCTTCGACAGCCTGTCCTGAGTCTGTCGAAGGAAGGAATCCTTACCACTTATACAGGGCAAGATTCCTCGCTTCGAAGACTCCGCTCGGAATGACAGTTGAAGTGTAAAAGTTAAGAAGGCTTATTTGATCACGATGCTTACACTTTTTTGTCTCACCGCAAAGACCGCAGAGAGCGCAAAGATAGTGTTTGATCTCAGTCTTCCAATCTCCGATAAAAACAACTCTCCTGCCCCGTGTGGCAGGCCGGCCCGGCCGGGTCTACCAGGATGAGCAACGTGTCCTCGTCGCAATCTACGCGAATTTCGCGGACGCGCTGGATATTGCCGGAGGTGGCGCCTTTGTGCCAGAGTTCACCGCGGCTGCGGCTCCAGAAATGGGTTTCGCCCGTTTCCAGGGTCAGGCGCAAGGCTTCGGCGTTCATCCAGGCGACCATGAGGACTTGTTGGGTGGTGGCGTGTTGGACAACGGCCGTGACCAATCCCCTCTCATCAAACCTTACATTCTCATTCATACCCGCACCGGTATCCCTTGACTGACCAGATATGCTTTTACATCGGCAATAGTCAGTTGTTTGTAATGAAACAGCGAAGCGGCCAGGGCCGCGTCCGCGCCGCCGACGGTGAGCGCCTGGGCAAAGTGGGCTACCGTACCGGCCCCGCCGGAGGCGATGACGGGAATGTTCACGGCCGTTGCCACCGCCCGCGTCAATTCCAGATCATACCCCTCCTGGGTGCCGTCGGCATCCATACTCGTCAACAAAATCTCGCCCGCGCCGCGCCGTTCTGCCTCCGCCGCCCACTCCACCACATCCAATCCGGTCGGTGTGCGCCCACCAGCCACATACACCTCCCAGTGGGGAATTATGAATTGTGAATTATGAATTATGAAAGAAGAGTCAGGCGATTCTGCTGACTGCTCACTGCCCGCTGCTAACTTCTTACCAACCCGCCGCGCATCAATCGCCACCACAATGGCCTGGCTGCCGAATGCTTCCGCACCTTGTGAAATTAACTCTGGCTGGCGCACGGCGGCGGAGTTGATGCTGATTTTGTCCGCCCCGGCGCGCAAGATGCCGCGCATGTCGTCCACCGTGCGGATGCCGCCGCCGATGGTGAAGGGGATGAAGACCTGTTCGGCCACCGCCCGCGCCAGGTCAACCACCGTCTGGCGGGCTTCGTGGGTGGCGGTAATGTCCAGGAAGACCAGTTCATCGGCGCCTGCCTGGTCATACACTTTGGCCTGCTCCACCGGATCGCCCGCGTCGCGCAGTTCCACAAAGTTGATACCTTTGACGACACGGCCGTCTTTCACATCTAAACAAGGAATAATTCGTTTTGCCAGCATGTCCTACTTCCAATTCCACAAACCATACGCGGTTTTATTGTCCAGAGCAAACCCGGCGTGTCCCAAGATGAGGCCGATTTCGCCGTGATGGTAACTTTCGTGAGCGACCAGATAGCCGAAAAAGGAGGCGGCCTGACCGCCAAACCCTTTCACTTTGCCACCGGCTGCCAGACTGCGGGCCAACAGGGTAGTGATAGCCTCAGCAGAAGATTGCAATGCGGATTGGAGCACGGCCGTGTCCAGCATCCCCTCTTTGTCCACTTTCGCCAACCCGGCCAACAAGTCAAGAGCCGCCGGTTCCAGCCAGGCCAGCCGGTTATGGTGTAGGTGGGCCACGATAGCGCCCACGCTGCGCCCTTTCCCGTTCAATTTGGCCGCCAGTGCTTCCGCCGGAATTGCGGCAACAAATTCGAGATTCAAACGGCCGTGTGTCTGCCACGCCGTCACAATGGGATCATCCATATTACCCTTCTCCTGTTCGTAGTGGGCGATTCATCGCCTGTTGATGGCGATAAATCGCCTACTACAAACCTTTTTCGCAAATGATGGTAACGAGGCAGACTATTGTTTGCCCGTGCCACAGCCCATATCCAGAATACGCACAGGTGTAAAGGACGGCCGTGCTGCCAAAAAGTGCGCCAGGTTCTCATCCACCGCGTGGTCACGGATGGGTTCATCATACAGGTGGGCGATGGTATCGTAATTCACCCGCTGTTGGCTCAGGTCTGTTTTCATGGATACCGATCCGCTAAGAACGCGAAGAAACGCGAAGGTTTCTGCTTCTCTGCGATAAACTCACTCTCCGAGCAGTTTTATCAGGTCGGCAAGCTGGTTGATTTCGTATGTGATGGGCAGGCCATTGGCCGGTTTGCCATTCATGTTTAGCCAGCAAGTGTCAATGCCATAGCTGATGCCACCCTGCATATCAGACGTTAGCCCATCGCCGATGATGAGTACCTGCTCTTTTGGCGGCTGGCCTATGCTGGCAAACGCCACGTCAAAAATAGCCGGGTCTGGTTTGCCCACGCCCACTTCATCAGACACGATCACGGCCTCAAAATACGGCCGTAAACCGGACCGTTCCAACCGGGAATACTGCACATCGGCCAGCCCGTTGGTGATGAGCGCCAGACGGTAACGGCCGTGTAACTGCCGGATCAGCGCCGCCACACCGGGAAACAGTTGCGATTGCTCCCCCAATTGCGCCAGATAACTTTGGGCAAAACTTTCCACGTCAACGGCCGTGTCCAATTCAGCAAACAACTGCTGAAAACGGCCGACGCGCAGTTCCGCCAGCGTCACATCCTGCCGCTCAAACCGCTGCCAAAAGACATGGTTGATTTGGCGATAGCGTTCGCCATGCACCGGTTCATACGGCAGTTGAAAGGCCGCAAATGTCTGGGCAATAGCCGCTATCTCAGCCGCATCATAATCGAACAGCGTGCCGTCAGCATCAAAAAGAAGCCAGGTGTATTGGTGTGTTTGTGTGTTCATGTGTCAGGGTTTTTGGGTGAGGGAGATAGCATCTTGCAAATGGATACGGCCGTCATAGATCGCCCGCCCCATGATGACCCCTACCACCCCCTGGTCGGCCAGTTCCAGACAGCGGCGCACGTCGTCCAGCGCCGCCACCCCACCAGAAGCAATCACCTGCAAACCGGTAGCCTGGGCCAGTTCGGCTGTGGCCGCTGCATTGACGCCGGTGAGAACGCCATCGCGGTTAATATCGGTATAAACGGCC
>JAHBVI010000164.1 GCA_019637635.1 Anaerolineae bacterium | reverse complement strand
GTTATTTTTCTAAAATGGTGGCGGAATTTTGTTACGGCCGCGCCAGGCTTCTGCGTCGGCGTTGCTGATGTGAATGAGTTTGCCTTTTGGCCCTATTCGCTGCCAGCCGGTGAGATTGACATTATCTTTCATCCAGCCACCGGCCAACATACGTTCTTCCCATTGGATGTTTTGCAGTTCCAGCATGGCATAATGAATTTCCAGTCCTTCGTAACTGGCAATGACTATCCCCTTTTCCAGGTCATAAATGTTAATGGTACCGTCTGCTTCGAGTGTCACTTTGTTTTTCTCCTGAGCGTGGTTTTAGCTGGGGGGAACTTTCCGGCAAATAACCAGGCGGCTTGTCTGGCGGCTAAGGTTAGGCTGTCGGATTCAGCTTCGCCATAAATAAGGGCGCCGTTATGGTCTTTTTCCGGGTGAATAATTTTGCAGGCAATGTTTGGGCCTGTGAGTCCAATTATTACTTGAACATTGTGGGTTTTGATGAGACGTTCTAGTTCTTCCATGATTCTGCTATCTCCTTTAGAACCTGATCCAGCCCTGGGCAATGCCCACACTGATGACGTTCTCCCATCCCTGTTTGAACACCTTGTAACACCCCCACCCCACACAAGCCAGGTTAGGCAGGGGTTGGATAACTTCTGTATCCAACCCCTCTTGAAACAGATAGTCAGCCCACGCCTCTTGCAGCGGGATGGGGATGGCCTTGTCCAACATGGGGATGAAGCTGGCCGGTATCTCACTTTCCTGGTTATCCAGCAGGTAGAAGAACTCCTCACCGGCATCCAGTTCGTTGTGGCTGGCCTGTTTGTGCAGCAGCCACATCTCTTTCCAGCCTGTTTCCGGCAGCATCTTTTGCAGCTTGATATGTTTCTTCGTGCCCTTCAACTGCACATACTCATTGAGGATGTAGTGAGACTTGCCGCCGCCCATCAGCGCCGCCCAATTCGCGTTGACGGCCTGGGATGCGCCAAGCAGTTGCAGGGCGACGATGCTTTGCTCCTGTTTGTCCACCACCACCACTGGCGCATGGATGAGCGGGGCCGTGCCCAGCCCCAGCCGGTTTTGGCCGCCATGTCGGGGATTACATTTGTTCATGGGGTTTTGCTCCTTGTAGATTTCGTTCTGCTTCGGCCACATACACGGCCGAAACATCAATACCAATAAAGTGACGGCCGAGCGGCAAAGCCTCCTCGCCCACCGTCCCCCGGCCACACAGTGGGTCAAGCACGGTATCACCCGGATGAGACCATGCCAGGATATGATCCCGCGCCAGGCCAGGCGGGAATGGGGCCGGGTGGCTGTCGCTTCTACGACTACCTCCTACGCTGTACCACCAGATATTGCCGCGTCGTTTGTGGGCCTGGATGGTGCGATTCTTGCCCTGGATGTAGCCCTGGGCACGGCCGTTGCTGCCATTGGTGCTGATGCCGGCATACTTGCTTGGTTCGGTCAGCCAGTTGGTCACGGCCGGTTTGCCCTTGCTCAGCACAAACATGAATTCAAACTGTGGCGTGTAGCTGATGCGCTGCGGGTTTGGTTTGGGGTTGCGCACGGCATAAATCATGGTATTGACCAGGAAGCCCAGGCTGCGGAAGAAGAGCGCCTGCTCAAAGCTGGTGCAAGATTCCGTAAACCGGGCCACCTGGTCGCGCACAATCCACACCACCACCCCACCCGGCCGCGTCACCCGCCACAACTGCGCCGCTATCGCCGGGAAGTCGAAGGTGTACCCGTGATACGCCCGCAGGTCATCATAGGGCGGTGAGGTGATGGTCAGCGGGATAGAGTTGTCCTCTATCTGCGCCGCCATCACCTGCACACACTCCCCCACCGTCAACTGCCAGCTTGCCATGACCAGCCGGTTAGTACCCCCATATGTATTCGTACATATCTTGCTGTTTACGCCGGGCGGCCGTATCTATGAGTTCCTGCAAGTCGTGAAACCCTTGCTGGACTGCCTGCTGGTGCAGGTTCTCATACTCGGGCAGCGAAAAGTAGAAGGTCAAGGTCGTCTGGAATACTTTTTCATCCGACGGGCGATTTGGTGGTTGGAGATAATGCCCCTGCAAACTGCCCTGGTAATTCCAGCGCAGTTCCAGCAGCATTTCATTTGTGTCCAGCAACACTTCTTGGACAAACCGCAGATATTCATTCATATGCTGGAAGAAGTAGCCGCGTTCATCGAGTACATCCGCAATGGGCGCTTCATTCCAGGGCACATCTATCTGGCTGGTGCGTAAACGTATTTCTATTTGGCTCATCAGGTTTCCTCGTTTTTTTACCGGAACATCCGGCTCATCAATGCTTCGTGATTGAATGGCGGCTTGCCCGTCTCCTGGGTATAGGCGTTGTACTCGGCCATGAATTGGGCCGGCACCATCTCGTTATTCAGATACCGCTTTTCGGCAAACGCCTTGATGGGGTCAAGTTGATTAACAACGGCCGCTGGCTTAGGTGCAGGCGTGAATCCATCCGCCATGCCCATCTCAGGCAGCCCCAAGGCATTGACCATATCCTCGATCGTCACCTGCGGTTTGCCGCCTGGTTGGGTGATCGCTTGCAGCAGCAGTTTGGTGCGCACGGCCGTCAGGAATTCCAGCACGTCATACGCAATCTGCCGCGCCTGTTCCCGCAGCAGCACAATGTTCACTTCCGTGGTGGGCTGTCCGGCCGGTTTGACCGCCCCCTCCCCCACCACTGCGCCAGGGCCAGCCTGCAAGGTGATGAAGATGGCCTCCCGATCCTTCTTGTCTTTGCCAGAACGGATTTTCAACACGCGGCTTTCTGGCTTGCCATCGGCGCCCTTCTCGCTGCCTTTGAAGTCCACAAACTCCACCATCTTGCCCCAGGACAGGTCATGCAGAATCGGCCGAAAGATACGCACGTCCACGTAGTGTCGCGCCGTCTGGTCTGCACCTTCGCCCCGTTTGTAATGCCCGGCGAACAGCTTCACCTTGGCGATTTCGCTGGCGTCCATGAAGGTGGGTCATGCTTGGCTGATGATCTTCTCGTCTTTGTTCTGGCTCTCAGTCGGCATAGGCCACCTCCTCCACTGGCTGGATCATAGGGATGGATGCGGCCATCTGGCGGCGCTGTCTGTCCATGACGAAGGCCAGCACGTGTTTGCAATACTTCTGGTCGCCGGTGCTACCCAGGCGCGGCGCTTGCTCAAACTGGTAATCTTCGCAGCCACACAGGTAAACATCCCGGTGCTGGATACTGTAGAGAGTGCCCTCATCCGATTCGCTGATGACCTGGCCCACTTCGTTGACCAGGTTGCCCGGTCGGGCGGGCAGCACATGACCGTTGGCCACCAGCTGCGCCGCCTTCCAAATACGGGTGCGCAAGACGGGGTTCTTCAAAGCCATGTACCGCGCCATCTGGTGCAGGTCGGGAATGGCCTGGTGGATCGCTTCCTCGATGGCCGCTTCTTTCCCGGCTGCACCAGGTGGCAGTCGTTCCACAATACGGCCGTCCTGCTCCACCAGCCATTCCGCTCCTGAGCGGTCGTATCGCACCACCATACCGGCGATTTCGATCTGTTTGACGGGCTTTTTGTCCGTTTGGGTTGTTTCATTTGCTTGCATAGAACATCCTTTCTGCTATCATTAGCAGCACGTTTAACAAAAGGAACGGCATCAGGAACCTCCCCCCCTGATGCCGTTCCTTTTTGTTGACAAATGAGCGTTTCATCGGGCCTCACCTCCTTCGGGGGATTGTGATAAGACAACAATTCACCGGCCCCGGGGCGTTAGCCCTGCCGGGCCGGCAGCAGTGGAACCGTTGTCCGTAATCCGTGAACCGTGAGCCGTAAACCGACCATTTACGGATCACGGATAACGGTTTACGGATTACGCCCCTCCCCACTCCCCACCCCATCGCGCTGACCGGGGGGCAGGGAGCCAGCGCGGTGGGGTGAACAGGCCGGGCGAAGGGTTCCCGAATTTTGGCCGCCAGACCACACCAGATAGGTAAGGATGACACTTGCGCCAAAATTCAGGGGCACGGCCGTGCCGGTGGAGATCGGTTGCGCCTGGGGTGCGGGGCCTGCCCCGCCCATTAAAGACCGCAGTAGATCGTTCACGCTAACCGGGAACGTCCTACGCCGTAGGCATTGGGGACGGCTTCGTGGCGGAGCACAGCTTCGGGGAATGGGTCTTTTGGAGATTGGGAGATTAGGAGAGTGGGAGATTCAATCTCTCAATCGCTTATTCTCCTAATCTCATTCAGTTATAAGGCGCAAACTCTGGATGGCGTTCCAGCCGGTGTTCGTGTGCTTCCCCATCGGCATATTCGGCAATGGGTACCCGCTGCATCTCCGCCGGTAGGCCGTAGCAAATCTCTTGCAGCGGCTCCTCCATCTGCACACAATCGTCGCACAGCACAGCCACCGCCCCATCCATCGGGATGTGGCACTGCACACACCCCCACCCGGTTCCCGGCACCGGCGCTTTGAACGGCAAACAAACGACGTGGCGCACGTCCGGCTTGAAACAGCGGCAGGCGCAGCAGGAGCCAAGCTGCGGATATTCTTCGGTCAATGTGCCTATTTTATTCTTCGTAACCATGAGTTCCTCCAGGTAATGGCAGCAGCGAAAGCTGACGATACTCCCGCCATTCAATGACGTGATATTTGTATTTGTGGTTGGAGAGATACGGCTGCACCAGCACATCGGTCAACGGCCGTCCCAACCGGCGCAGCACCTGCACCAACGTCCCCCGCACCACTTCCAGGTCTACTTCCGGGGGATAATCATCCGGGCAGGACAGCACCAGCCGGTAGATGTTCTCCGCCGGATTGGGGTTGTAAGCCAGCCTCATTTTGCCTGCCAACGGCCGATGCTGTTTCTCCCCTTTGCCAAGCAGTTCTTGAATAGTAGCGGTAAGTACATCTTGCGTTCTGGCGACCATGTACCTTCTCCTTCTCTTGAAAATTGATTGGCTAAAAGTGTGTGTACCCTTTGTGGGCGGGATGAGTTGGTTGTTCATCAGGCCATATGGGTAATCCATCCAGCGTATACTTCATGGGCAACTGTGTACTCTTCCAATAGTTGTGCAGCCCGGTCTGAGTGAGCCAGGCAATATGATGATGTTCCCCTTGAAAGTAACGCTGTGTCGTCGTCTCAAACCCTTTGCGGCCAATTTGCCGCATGTACTCCGCGCCATACTTCTGCACGGTCGCCTGTCCACCCCGGCTGGCAATGCGGCGGCAGTGGGCAGCACGGTCAAAGGTGGTTGTGTTGTTCATGGATCCCTCTTCTCAACAAACGGCCGTGCTTGCGCACGGCCGTTTGTTCACTCGTCATACAACAAACAGTCTGGAAACGCGGACAATCTGGCTTCATCACGGCCGTCGCAGTCGCCGGTGATGGCGTTTGCGGCAGGCGTCGCTGGCATAGCGCCGGTGGCGGCGGTGCGGCTCTGGTAACGGCCGTCCGCAGCCACATTGGCACAGCTGCTTCCGGTGATAGACGTGAAAGTCCGCATCCAGCACATCCAGTTGAGCCTCAATGCTCGACGCCGTTGGCGGTGGAAACGGCGGGAAAGTAAGGAATGGTGGCCGGGTCAGTGGGCGGAAACACCAACATCCAATGGAACCCCTGGCCCAGATTCGCCCACGCCCACATGGCATTTGGCGGCGCGTCGTCTGGCAAAGGCGGTGGTTCACTTCCCGTTGGCAACGAGACAATGGAAG
Source organism: Anaerolineae bacterium (assembly GCA_019637635.1). Lineage (GTDB taxonomy): Bacteria > Chloroflexota > Anaerolineae > Promineifilales > Promineifilaceae > CAADGU01. Next base: position 8,683 of record JAHBVI010000164.1, on the reverse strand, counting down.
GTTCGGCTTTCTGACCGCCGCTGGTTAGGGTCAATGGTTTGTTTTCCTCGTGGAACAGGCCAAAATCCGTCAGCATCTTCACCTCCACCCGCCGCGCCAACTCTTCGCCAATCCGGTGCGCCAGATTCCCGGCAATATCATCCGTCTTGCCATCGGCATCCCGATACGCCTTGAAGCTGATCTTCCCTTCCAATGCCCGCAGCCAGATATGGCTGAACGTATCCGGGTGGAGCAGGGGGTAGAGGAATTTCAGCACCAGATTGACGACGGCCGCAATCGTCACCAGCCGCGCCGGCGTCGCCGCGCCAAAGGTATCGGCGTTAATCGCTCCCAGGTGCAGCGCCGTCGCCCCGCCCACCAGCACCAGGCCAAAGACCGCCCCCAAAATGGCGACGGCCATCTGGCCCAATCCCTCCGCGTCCTTCTGAAAGGCATACCACCAATAAATCATGCCGCCCTCAAACAAGACGACCCCCAACGAGGCGACATACGGGTTGCCGCTGACCTCGTACAGCAGCGACCAGGATTGATACCCGGTAAAAGCCACCACCAGCAGGGCAAAGAGGTAGCCCACAATCTTGAGTGTGGTTTTTGCTAAATCGTTCATTGCTTCTCCTGTTGAACTTCTGAAACTGATAGAAATTCGCCGGAGACGGCCGTGTACCCTGTCGGGCAGCGGTGTGTTACAATTTCCGCATAGCCGTCTACCGGCTGTAATCTTTTTGAGACCAGCCTTCGGGCTGGTCTCTGCCTTTTACGGCTGACCCTGTTGGCGCAGACAGGACGACCGTAGTCCACAAAAAACGTCAATCTGCGTCGGCCTCACCTCCTTCATCCTCATATTCATCCAACTCATCCTCGTCTTCATCCGCTGCCTGAAATTCAGGAAACAACCAATCTGGTAAGAACAGGCTGTTCGTCTTCCGTGCCCCATGCCAGGCGCTCAGCAGTGGCGCAAAGGGCAGGTAGGGGAAATCTTCCGGCAGATGAATCTGGTGGCGGGGGCCGGTCACAAATTCCAGCTTCCAGCGCACCGTCATGCGCTGTTCGTCCGTCAGGCTCAGCCAAGCTTTCGCCAGCTTCAGGTAATCCGGTACCGGCGTCTGGTGGCCTTGCTCCAAGCGTCGCCGGATGTATCCTTGCGGATTCTCAAACTTCTGCGCTAGGCAGTAGAACCAGTAGCCCAACGCCGCCTCCAACGGGTACTCTGCAAACTCCGAGGGGATAGGTTCATCCATGCCGATGTCGGCAAAAAACGCAGCGGTAGCAGATTCGGCGGGCCGAATTGCTGAACTTTTCAGCAATTCCGGCGGAACATGTTGTTGTTGTTCTGGAATTGATGGATCAACAACAACAACAACATGTTTAATAGGGGGGGCAAAAACTGCTGAACTTTTCAGCAATTCGGGCTGTTTTGCTGAAAAGTTCAGCAGTTTTTCCGGTTTTGCTGAATTTCTCAGCAATTCTGGCTCCACATTTGCTGAACTTTTCAGCAATTCCGAATCTGGTTCTGCTGAACTTTTCAGCAATTCCGAATCTGGTTCTGCTGAACTTTTCAGCAATTCTGGTGGCGAAGATTGTGCGCTCTTCATCACCAAAGCCGGCTGCGGTTGTGCGCCCGCCGCCGGATTTTCACTATATCCCCGCCACAACAAGGGCAGGGGGAGCTGCTCCACCTCACTCGTCAACGTCCAGCCATGTTTGCGGCCGGGAAGCTGGTGCGTCAGGTGCAGCGCCTCCAACTTCTGCAAATGGTTCCGGGCCGTATCCCGATGGCAACCCACCATGTTGGCTATTCGCTGCTCCGACACCGGCAGTTCCGGGGCCAGGACGATCATGGCAATGAGAACATGCAGCCGGAGGTCATTCAATGTTTGTAGAAGATGCGCTGTTGAGTGAAACATTCTTCTTCCTCTGTGATGTGAACTTCAAGTCGTGAAAAGCAACTCCAAAACCTGACGTTGAAAACCAACCAATCTGAAATGCCTTTCAACAGGTTGTGAGTAGGGGAGTCGTAGTCAACCCGTTTTCTCCTCTCTGCTTTATTTGATAAAATGGGCAGCGATGGCCGGAATCCATCGCTACCCTATCGTGTAGGGCTCGGGACAAACCCACAACACCAAGATCACAATGACGCAGTTGGGTTGATATGAGAAAACCTGAGAAGTTTTTGCTTGAGCCGCATCCAGATGGAAGTTACTTTCATTTGCTGCAACGCTTCCTACAAAGAGAGGCAAGAAGAAATTCGCCTCGCACGGTAGAACGCCTCTATTACAATCTCCATCCACTGGGCAAGAAGCTACAAAACCCACCCCTGGCTGAGATCAGTCGAAATGATCTTCATGCCTACCAACAAGAGCTATGGCTCACACACGCGGCCGAAACCGTGCGCACCGTCACCGCAGACATCAGACACTTTTTCAAATGGTGTAAAAAACGAGGGCATCACTCCCGCAACCCTGCCAAACGAATCAAATCGGTAAACGCTACCCGTTCACCACGTCGCCGCGCTCATGCTGTACCCGAATCCGATGTCACGGCCGTATTTAACCACCTCTCCGCCCAATTACAGCACCTCATTCACCGTGATATCTTTGGCAACTTAACCACTCCTGACACCACTGCCTGGGGCAACCATGATCGCCGCGTACTCCGCGACTTACTGGCGCTCACATTCCTCTATGAAACTGGCGCACGCGCCGGTGAACTCAGCAAACTTGGAAGCCATGCCATGAACGAAGCGATTGGACGGCCGTCGCCTGCCTGCACGTATACAGTCACAGTCACCGGCAAGACCGAAAATAGAAATCGCCATTTCACACAATCTACCGCTGAACTCTGGCACATCTGGCAACAAGTCAGGCCCGCTGGCGCAGACCAATACGCCATAACGGGTTGGCAACGAAACGATCCCCCTCAACCAATCGTAGCGAACGGGATCAGTAACATTCTCGTCCGCCGCTGCGAGGATGCAGGCGTAAAGGTGTTTAGGGCGAATGCCCTCCGCCATGCAAAAATAAAACGCGCCCGGCTGGCATTTGGCCTGGAAGTCACCGGCCGCTTAATGGATCACAGCAGCCTGCGAAGCACCATGAACTACGCCAACATCGAAAGCGATGAATTGACCAAAGCTGCCCAAGTTACCGGCCTGCAAACAGACCTGTGGACAGGCAAGCCAAAAAACCGTCCTCAAACACGTTGACATCGTAGAGGTCACAAGTTCAAGTCTTGTACCGCCCACCAGAAGAGAAAAAGCCACCGGTCAACCGGTGGCTTTTTTGCTTAACCGCAGCCCCGGCAGCTAAACACCTCATGCCAGAGATAGCGCGTTTTTCATACTGTTTAATCCGTTCTGATTCCGGCTATCCCGGCAAATTCTCAATCTCTACCGGCTTCACCGGGTCGGCCAGGTTAAAACCAAACACGCGGCTGTAAAAATACAGTTCGCCGTCCAGCGCCCGCTTGATATTGTCGGCGCGGCGGAAGCCGTGCTGCTCCCCGGCAAAGGGCACATAAGCCACCGGCAGCCCCCTGGCTTTGACCGCTGCAAACATCATCTCCGCCTGGTTGGGTGGCACCACCAGATCTTCTAGCCCCTGGAACAAAATGAGGGCGCAGTTGATCCGGTCAATAAAGTGAATGGGCGACCGCTGCACGTAAATCTCTTTGCCCTCTGGATAAGGGGCGATAAGCGTGTCCAGATAACGAGACTCAAATTTGTGGGTTTCCACGGCCATGGCTTCCAGGTCGCTGATGCCATAATGGCTGGCGCCGGCCGTGAACGTGTCGGCAAAGGTGATGGCGCAGAGGGTGGTGTACCCGCCGGCGCTGCCGCCGCGAATGGCTAACCGGCGTTCGTCGGCCAATCCTTGCGCCACCAGATAACGGGCGGCGTTGGCGCAATCTTGCACATCCACAATGCCCCAGGTTCCGTTCAGGCGCTGGCGGTATTCACGGCCGTACCCCGTGCTGCCCCCATAATTCACATCCACCACCGCAAATCCCCGGCTGGTAAAGTATTGGATGCCCAGATTCAACGTGGCATTGGCGGCGCTGGTGGGGCCGCCATGGCTCAACGTCAGCAGCGGCGGTTTTTCGCCCGCCGGCGCGATGAAATCCCGGTTTTGCGGCGGGTAATAAATGGCGTGCGCCGTCAGGCCGTTGGCGGTGGGGAATTCAATGGCTTGTGGCGTAGACAGATACGCAACGTCTACGGTTAACTGGGTGGATTGCTTGAGTACCTGCCATTGCCCGGTGTGTAAATCTAGCCGGATGATGGACGACGGCCGTGTAGCCGACCCGCCGGAAAAAGCAACAAATCCCGGCCCTACCTGCACCGAACCGATGGAAGTAAAGGGCAGGTCAAAATCCGTCAGTTGGCCGCTGTTCACATCCAGCCGCGCCAACCGCCACACGCCATTCTGGGTGTAAGCGCAAACGATGGTGTGGGCGTCGGCAAAACCATAGGTGGACATGCGGAAAACCCACTGCGGCAGGCCAAATTCGGCAGGCATGGGGCAAATGGCTTCCACCTGCCCCCCGCGCCAGCGGTACAGGTTCCACCAATTGCTACGGTCAGACACAAAGTAGAGTGTACCATCCGGCGACCAGCGGGGCTGGAAGACGGATTCATCTGGGCCACCGGCAACCAGGGTGAGATTGTGTACGGCCGTGCCCGTTTCATCCAGTTCCGCCAACCATAGCTCCGTACCATCCCAGGGCATGTTGGGATGTCGCCAGGTCAACCAGGCCAGTTGACGGCCGTCCGGACTGAGGCAGGGCGAGGCATAAAAATCGTTGCCCGCCGCCAGCGTCTCGCCAATTTCATTACTGCCATCCAGATTCAGGCTGACCAACGAGTTAACCGCTTCCTCGCCCGGCGTCAGGTGCGCCTCGCGGATACAAAACAGCCGACCACGACGGGCGTCCACCACGCCATCGGCAAAACAGAGCTTTTCATTGGCCGTCAACGGTTCCGGTTCGGCGTAAGGATATTGCACATAAACGCGCTGGTCTACAAAATTGCTGAAGTAGACGGCCTCATCGTGGATGGTATACGAACCGCCGCCATATTCATGCACGCGGGTACGCACGTTAAAACCGGCGGCGCTCATCTCTTCCAGACCATCGGCAGGCGTCCATTTTACCAGGGCGTTACGGCCGTTTTCGGACGGTCGCATTTCCAGCCAATAGATTGCCTCGCCGTCCAATTGAATTTCACCCAGGCCCACAGAGCCGGCCACAATCAAATCGGAGGTAATCGGAGATTTCCAGGAACCATAAGGAGCAGTTTCACCATTCATAGGGCTGAATAATAATCGGCATTAGGGAAATCGCCAACTTGCACACTTGCCCATTTTCTTTTTATACTCCCCTAACGCCGTCACAGGAGGATCGGATGAGCGACTTCACTTTAAACCCCCCACCGCCGCCAGCACCGGGCAGCATGGCCTATGTGGTGGTAGAACGGGGGCCAGCACCAGATACACGGTATGACATCACGGCCGTTACCAGCACTATCGGCCGTTCCCCTCAAAACGAAATTGTGATCAATGACCCGGAAATGTCGCGGCGACACGCGCAAATTGTGCAGCAAGGTGACTATTTTGTCGTGTCTGACCTGGGCAGCACCAACGGCACCTTTGTCAACGGCCAACGCTGCACCGGGGCCACCTCTTTGCGTCACGGCGACCGGATCGAGTTTGGCGACACCGTCAGTCTGCTTTTTTACCAGACGGCCGTGCCCTACCAGACCATGCCCTCCCCCCCGGTTCACCTGGAAGAGGAAGACACGGCCGATCTGCCGCCGGTGAAACCGCCACCCCGCCCTCCCATCGCCGCCCCTTATGCCCAAGACCAATATCTGCCCGCCGACGCCGAACAGCCAGCCGGCCGCAGCAACCGGCTGGTGTTAGGTTGTGTGCTGGCGCTGGTGCTGCTCACCTGCTGCTGCGGCCTCATGCTGGTGGTGCTGGACAGCTACCAACAGGGGCAATACCTGTACTGTGGCGGGTTACGGCCGTTGTGGGAATTGCTGTTAGGGCCGTTGGGTTTTAATCCGTTGTGCCCGTGACCCGTGACCCGTAATCCGTGACCCGTGACCCGTAATCGGATTACGGATTACGGATTACGGTTTACGGTTTACGGTTTACGGCTTACGTCTTACGTCGTGTTCTTTATCAACCCTTTGTTGTGAAAAAGGAGAATCAAAATGGACAGATTTCAAGATTTCCTCGTGGACACGCTGGGTAACAGCCTGTTCAACCTGTTAGCCGCGCTGCTTATCCTCATCCTGGGGTATGTGGTCGCCCGGCTGATTGCCGGGCTGCTGCGGCGTTTGTTGCAGCGCGTCCGGCTTAATGAACGAGTAGCCACTCGTTTTAGCAAAGACTTTGGCCTGCCCGAAGTCAATCTGGAGAGCCTGATCGCCACCATTGTCTTCTGGGTATTGCTCATCTTTGTCTTTGTAGCCGTGGTAGAACGGCTGAACCTGGTGATTGTGGCCCAGGCCATTGAGCCATTGTTAACCAGCATTACCGGCGATTTCCTGCCGGGCCTGGTCTCGGCGCTGCTGCTGCTCGTGTTAGCCTGGGTGCTGGCGGTCATTTTCAAGGGGATTGTGATCAAAGTTTGCGCCATGGCCAAACTGGATGAGCGCATGACCCAACATGGGGCGCTGCGTGAAGGGGAACAGGTCTCCATTAGCGAATCATTGGGCGTGACCGTCTTCTGGCTGATCATCCTGCTCTTTATCCCGGCCATCTTAGAGGCGTTGGGGGTCACGGCCGTGTCCGGCCCCTTCCAGCAAGCCACCGCCGCCTTCTTCGCCTACCTGCCCAACATCGTCTCCGCCATCGTCATCTTTGTCGTTGGCTGGCTGCTGGCGCGGGTGCTGCGTCAACTCGTCACCAACCTGCTGGCCGCCATCCGTGTGGTAGACAACCTGGGTGAACGGGTAGGGCTGCGCGGCGAACAGTCGCTTTCCCGGCTGTTGGGCACCATCACCTACGCCATCGTCATGATTGTGATCCTCATCGCCGCCCTCGATGCGCTGAACATTGCCGCCATCTCCGTACCGGCCATCTCCATGCTCAACATCGTCCTGACGGCCATCCCCTCCTTCATTGGCGCGGTGCTGGTGCTGGTCATTGCCTACTTCATCGCCCGGCTGGTGATGGGATTGGTGGTAGACATTCTCACGGGCATTGGTTTTGACCGCTGGCCCGCGGCGCTGGGCATCAACTACGCGGGCACACGCACCCCTTCGCAACTGGTCGGCTACTTGCTGCTGGTGGGCGTCATGTTGATTGCCGCCGTCGGCGCGGCCGATATGCTCAATTCGCCGGCGCTATCGCTGATTTTGACGACGATGGTAGATTTCTTCTTCAAGGTAGTGCTGGCGCTGGTGATCATCGCCTTTGGCCTCTACTTTGCCAATCTGGCCCAAAGCATCGTCACCGGGGCGGGTGGGGCCAACGGCCGTGTCTGGGGATTGGCCGCCCGCGCCGCCATCCTCATTCTGGCCATTGCCATGGCCCTGCGCCAACTGGGGCTGGCCGACGATATTGTCAATCTGGCCTTTGGTCTGATTCTGGGGGCCATTGCCCTGGCGGCCGCCCTGGCCTTTGGCCTGGGTGGGCGTGAAGTAGCCGGGCAGGAACTCAGCCGCATGGTTGGCCGGATGCGGTCAGAAGAGAAAGAGTAATTGGATAATTGAGTAATTGGGTAATTACGCAGTTACCCAATTACTCAATTACTTCCCTCCAACCACCGGTTAAAGAAGGCGTCCAGCGGTTTGCCGGCGGCGTCTTCCATGACGGCGATGAATTCATCATCGCTGGCTGTGCCGTGCCCATATTGCTGGAAATAGGTTTTCAGCCCGCTAAAAAAGGCGTCATCGCCCATTTCCTGGCGTAGTTCATGCACCATCAGCGCGCCGCCGATGTAGGTGTAGGCGCCGAACAGTTCGGCGGGTGGTGGGTTGCGCAGCGGTTTGCCCCATTCGTTGCTGTCTTCCAAATAGGCGCGAATGCCTTCCATTTGCAGTTCCAGCCCTTCGGGGTCGTCACGGTTTTCCCACATGAAGGAGATGTAGGTGGCAAAACCTTCGTTGCGCCACATCTCGCCCCAGGAATCCAGGCTGACCCAATCGCCGAACCACATATGCGCCAGTTCGTGTACGGCCGTGTTTTCATCGAACATGCCCGTAGACAACAGCACCATCGTCTGCGTTTCCAGCGAGACGCCCGGCGCATGAACGGCCACAAAACCAAACTCTTCATAGGGGTAATCACCAAACAGATCACTCATCCAGTCCAGGGCTTCTTGGGTGGCCGCGGTGGCCCGCTCAAATTCGGGTTGGCTGCCGGGGAATATATAGTCGCGCAAGGGGACACCCGCCGGGGATTGCCCGTCCAGCCGCTCATATTCACCGACGACAATGGTCGCCAGGTAGGAGGCCATCGGGTAGTCGTGTTCCCAGATGAAGGTGTTGTTTTCTTGGGCGAGCAGACGGCCGTTAGCCACGGCCGTCAGCCCCTCCGGCACGGTAATCTCAAAACGATAGCTCGCCTTGTCTCGCGGGTGGTCATTGTTGGGGAACCAGTAGCGCGCCCCATCCGGCTCAGACAAAATGTAAAGGGTGTCGTCACGCGCATAAAACAGCCCCAACCAACTGGCAAAA
>JAHBVI010000163.1 GCA_019637635.1 Anaerolineae bacterium | reverse complement strand
GACTAAAGCAATCTCTAATCTCCAATCTCTAATCTCTTACAGTGTCGCAATAAACGAATGCCCGGCCAACCCATCATTCATCATAAACCAGCCGGTGAGCCAGATGCGGCGCAGGGTGAGGAAGGGGGCGATGGCTTCGTGTTCGTTTTCGCTTAAAGGCCGTTCCGCGTAATACCCGGCAAAAAACGCTTCCGCCAGTTCCGGGTTGTGCTGATGGATCAGGTCGCTGTTGTGCAAAAAGACGGCAATGTCATACGCCCGCCAGCCAGAGCCGCACCAGTCAAAATTAAAAAAGGTGGGCTTGTTGTTGGCGTCAAAAAAGACGCTGGCGCTGTGAAAGTCGCCGCCAATTGGCCCCCAGCTATCGGGCGTATGCTGTGGATTGTTGATCAGCGCCAGCAGATCATCTTTGGCTTCTTGCGCCGAAATAAGCAGCAGTTCCAGGTCATCTTTGCGCCCTTCGTCTTCATCCCAATACCGTTTAATGCGCTGCACCGGCTTGTCTACCAGGAATTCCAGGTCAAGCACCCGCCGGTCATATTTGTGTTCATAATTGTTAGACACGCGATGAATACGCGCCATTTCCCGGCCAAATATGTAAAGCTGTTCTTCATCGTCAATGTTCATGGCGCTGCCTTCGGCCAGACTAAAGAGCGCATAATAACGCTGACCTTCTGGGGCCAAAATACTGCCCAGGAAACGGCCGTCGCGCCGGGCAATGGGGTACGCCACCGGCAGCCCTTCTTTCTCCAGGAAATTCAGCCAGTCCAGCTCATACAAATAATCGGACTCCTGCCGCTGCAAACGTGTGCCCAACTGGTAAAGGCGGGCCACAAACTTCGCGCCGCTGCCGGTTGTCACCAGGTAATGATCATTATCCTGGGTGCGCACCATTTTGCTAAACAGCTTACACGTCACCGGCCCACCAAAATCATATTCCCTGGCGATCAATTCCGCGAACGCCGTCGCATCTATAAATGAACGTACTACTTTGATTGTTTCCATATTTCCCCTTCATAGAGATCAGAGATTGGAGATTAGAGATTGGCTACCTCAATCTCTAATCTCCAATCTCCTCTCATCTTGATGGCAATATCCCTTCATACTTGGCAATAATGCCCAACATAATTTCATCTGCGCCTGCGCCAATGGAGAGCAGGCGGGCATCGCGGAAGTAGCGGGCCATGGGGTACTCTTCCACATAGCCCATACCGCCGTGAAATTGCAGGCAGGTGTCGGCCACTTCCCGCGCCAGCCGCCCCGCTTTCAGTTTGGCCATAGACGCCTCTTTGGTCACATCGTCACCCGACACCAGCGTGCGCACACAATGGTACGCCAATTGGCGCAAGGCTTCCACTTCCGTCAATAGTTCGCAGATTTTGAAATGAATCCACTGGTTATCAATGAGTGGTTTGCCAAAGGTTTGCCGCTGGCGACAGTAATCAATGGTCATGCGGATGATTTTTTCCATGCCCGCCGTACTCATGATCACCCCCGACAACCGCTCCTTTTGGAACTGCTGCATCTGCAAAATGAAGCCCATGCCCTCCGGCCCAATGCGGTTGGCCTGGGGCACACGCACATTGTCAAAGGAGAGGATGGCCGTGTCGCTGCTGTGGTTGCCCAATTTTTCCAGCTTTTTGCTGACGCTGAAGCCGGGGGTATCGGTGGGCACAATGATGAGCGACATGCCTTTGAAGCCGTAATCGCCGCTGGTGCGCGCCAGCAGCGTCAGGTAATCGGCCTGGGTGCCATTGGTAATCCACATTTTGGAGCCGTTGATGACGTAATCGTCGCCGTCCACTTCGGCGCGGGTGCGGATGGCGGCCACGTCGGAACCGGCATCGGGTTCGCTGACGGCAATGGAAAACACGGCCGTGCCCGCAATGGCCGGTTTCAAAAACTTCTCTTTCTGCTCGTGTGTGCCGTGCATGGCTAAGGCGGGCGTGGCCATATCGGTCTGCACAGCAATGGCCATAGGAATACCGGCGCAATTGGCCCGGCCCAACTCTTCTAGCATCACCGTTTCATACCAGTAATCCAGGCCACTGCCGCCATATGCTTCCGGGTAGGTGATGCCCAACAGCCCCAGCGCGCCCGCTTTGGGAAACAGTTCATGCGCCGGAAAAATGCGTTCTTCTTCCCACTTTTCCACGTGGGGATTGATCTCATTTTCCACAAACCGGCGCACCATTTGCCGGAACATTTCGTGTTCTTGATTGAAATAAAGGGACATATGTTTTCCTACTCGTTCGTAGTAGGCGATTTATCGCCCTCTTACGGCGATAAATCGCCTACTACGAACGGTTCTTGAATCCGGCAATCGTCACCCGCCAGCCGTCTTCATTTTGGCCGGGCACGTAGGGCAGGTAGTAGCTGAGGCGGTCTATGCGACGGCCGTACCGCTGCTGCACGATACCGGGCAATTCCGCCCAGGTGCCGGTGACGGCAATGGTGTCCAGGATGTTGTCATTGATCAGGGCGGGCATATCGGCCCAACGGCCGTTACGCGCCAACACGCTCAACTCCTTTGCCGTCTCTTGCCAGCCATGCAATTCCGCCAACACCCGGTACGCCGGTGTACTCATGTAAAAGGAGATTTGCTGCTTGACGAACCCTTCGGCCCAGGCGGCATAGCCGGGGTCGTCGGTGGGAATGGCGAATACGGCCGTGTTCACGCTGAAATCGGCCCGCGCCCGACCACTTTTGGTCAGCCCCACCTCGATGTGCGGCAGGGCATACTCATCAAAATACTTCACCGAATGGATGGCGTGCAAATGTGCGCCCTCGCACAATTCGCCCGCCAGCCGCAGCATTTGTTCGTTCACGGCGGCAATGTAGATGGGTGGATTGGGATAGGCAATAGGGCCGGGATTAAAAAACGGCGTCATCAACTTGAGCAGGAAAAACTCTCCTTCAAAATCCAGGGGTTTGTCATGCTGCCAGCAGTCCCACAAGGCATGGATGGCCTGGATGGTCTCGCGCATCCGTTTCACCGGCTTGTCCCACTTCACGCCCAGGCGCAGCACGTTGTGGGCTTTCACCTGTGGCCCCAAACCGAGGATGAAACGGCCGTGACTATACTTTGCCAGGTCCCAGGCCAGATGCGCCAGGATGGTGGGCGTGCGCGGAAAAGCCACGGCGATGGCCGTGCCCAGGTGTATGCGCTGGCTATGTTCCGCCGCCAGCGTCAGCGGCAGGAAGACATCGTGGTTGGTTTCCGCCGTCCAGAGGCCATCAAAACCCAACGCTTCCGCTGCCTGCGTGTAAGCAGGCATTTCGGCCAGATCGTGAACAAGCAAGGTGGTGTCAATTTTCATGTTCAATAGAGAAGTTCAACTTTGGGGAAAAGTTGAACTTCTCAAAATGACCTTATTTCTCGTTCAGTAAAATAACCATGTCGTCAGAGACAAAGCCAGGGGTGCCGCCCTGGACAGTGGCGTCAAAACGAACAGTTGCGCGCACAATCAAACCAGGGCGAAACTCATGAGGCCGCAAGCCGGTACCATCTTCTGTCAAAATCTCAGACAAAGGTTGGGCGTGGATGGTGTAGGAGATGCCGCCGGGGATTCGGACGGTAAAGGTGGGTTTGTCCTGGGGAATGGCGTTCACGGCCGTGACCGGCCCTTCCACAATAAAATCGCCCGATTGTGGCGCCGGGTTGGGGTTAATCTCTAACCCGGTCGCCTGATCCATGCCGACGACGGCCGTAGGCGAGGGCGTTGGCCCGGCTGCGGCCGTGGGCGGGGACGAGTCTGAGGGGGAAGCAGACGAGGATGAGGCAGAAGACGACGAGTTTGAAGAAGAAGATGAGGAGGAGGAGGAGGATGTGGGCGGCGCGGTTGATTCCGATGCAGAACCCGACGCTGCCGACGAGTTGTTGGCGGTGCTGCCCGCCGTATTGCCACTGGAGCCGCCACAGGCAGCCAGCCATCCGGCCATCAAGACCATTATCACAAGAACAGCTAACTTTTTCATACGTTACTTTCCTTTTGTTGAGAAAAAATTTTATGGATAACTAGAATTTACCTGCGAGGTGACGGCCGTGCAACATTCTCTTTGTATTTTCACGTTGGCGGCAGCGGATTTGCCTCTTGCCTGCCTGTATGAATTACCCGCAGAGGCAAAGAATTGGTCTCCATGCCATCTACAATCAAACTAACCAGAACACTATCGGGGACACGGCCGTTGGCAATTACCTGCATATCTTCCTGGCGCAAATGGAAAACCACCTTATCGTCCTCCCATTTGCTTACTTTAGCGCCAATCGGCACATGATTGAGCGCCAAAATACCGGCCTTCTCCTTCTTATTGCTGCCATCACCTTGCAGATATTGGCCGTAAATCGTCACCTCGCTGCTGCCTTCTCGTTTTACTTCCGCCGCCACCGGCGAGATATTCGTCAGGCGCGTCACCAGCCGCGGCGAACTCGTTTCGGTGTACGTCTCCACCAACTGCATCGTCGTCTGCATCGCCTTCTCCACGCGATCCACCGTCGTCTGAATTTCATCAAATGTCAGATGCCCATTAGCCACGTATCGGCTTTGAATAAACGTCTGGTTCAGGTTCAATTCCCACATCATGGTGGTGAAAGCCGCCTCCATTTGCACCAGGTTCGCCATCGCATTTTGAATCCGATCCAGCGGGTCTTTAATCAACTGCCGAATGACGCCAGCCAGCCCACCCATGCCGGCTAATAAACCCATCAGGCGCGTATTGGACGTTTCGCTAAAAATAGCCACCCCAAAGCCCACAATAACCAACGTCAATCCCACCACAATCACCATCAGGTTCACGCGGCGCAGGGTGATAAGGGTGGCTTTAGCCTGCTCTACCGCCTGATTCAAAATGTGCGCCGCTTCTTCACTGCGCTGCCGGGACGGCTCCAGGTAATACTCCGATAGCAAATCCTGCCGCCGGTTTTGGCGACGCTCCTCGCCAATAACCGCCTGAACCAGGGCATCAATTGCCATCTGGCCTTCTTTGCGGTCGGCCAGATTAGCCAACATACGGGCCATGTTTTCTCGAATTTCCAGGTCTTCATCTTTGTTCAGTTGTTGCGCGAAATAAGGCACAACATGGCGGCGCAGTTCAAGCTGAATAGCGAGAAAGCCATTCGCCTTTTCAGAATCATCACCCTCTAAATACCAGGGATCACTCATGGTTGCCAGCAAACTGGCAATACGGCGGTTGACGATCTTTTTGCGCTGCCTGATGATCCAGGTGATTTCCAGATCAAGCAGTTTCTTCATCTCTTCTTCGCTGAGGTCAGCCGCCCGAACGCGCTGCGCCCAGCCAGGGTACTCGCTCGACTTATCCTCACGCGCGGCTAACCATATCTGTAATTGCTGTTTTTCCTCCTTGTTCCACAAAGGATCAGACCCTAATCTGGCGCGTAAGGATTTCTCGCCCTCACGCTTTCTGAAAATAAGGTCATGATATTCAGGCGAAGCAACAAGCTGATAAAACAATTTCTGGTTGTCCGGGTATTTTTCTATTTTGAGATCAGAACGTTCCAGTGAACCTTTTACCCGCTCAACCAGGGGCAACACCGCATACCGATTGTGGCGTATGGCCATCTCGGCCGTTTCAATGCGTAATGTTTTGTCATCCAGAGCAATCCACTGTTCCCATAGGCGTACCAGACGACGCATATCGCCTAATCTGGCTTTGGCCACGTAACGGGCGATGTAATCCGGTACGTTACCTTCATTGCGGGCAATCTTCTCAAAGAGACGGTTTAGTTCATGCCCGTCCCAAGTGAGATCGAAGGTGATACGGGCCATTTCAAAAGGGGCTTTGCTTTCTGGGCGCTCGGTTTCCTCAGCTTCGATCTCTTTGAGATGTCTGTGGATGATTTCGAACAGCTCGGGCGCCATGTCGTAAATATCTACCTGCCGGGCGGCCAACCAGAACGCCGCTCGCTGCTGCCGCCGCAGGCGCAACGAAACGAGTTCTTTCTTATTGGTCAGCACAGCGTCCACAAGTTGGACAATTGTTTTGCGGGCAACTATTTCTGCGGCAAGCTCTTTTTCATCCAATTCTGATTCCTGGACGGAGGCAGGGGCACGGCCGTCTGCTGGTGTTATCTGCTGCGCCGCCGGGAATACGTCGGACACGGCCGTGACCATCTGGCTATCGTTCAACATCTCCCAACCAAGCGTTGCCTGCATCTCAGCCGAAAACTCACCCAGATGTTGGCCCAGCTTCGCAAAGGCATCCTTTTGGGGCGCCGACAGCAGCACGATGGTCTTAAAAGTAGCCGGGACGGTTTTATCAGCGCATAACTCTTGCAGGTAATACCATAGATTGTCTACGGCCGTAGCCGTTGCCTGATTTTTCTGTGGTTTGTCCGCCCAATACACATCAATCGGCGTGGTGCTGCTGCCCAAAGGCCAGGTTAACTCATTCAACTTCAGCAAAAAATTGATCGCGTTTTCAAAGGAAGCTGCCAGTGCGGTTTTGTCCACCTTTAGGTCAGGCACAAAACCGGCCAACTCTTTGACAACCTGTTCCACCTGCCTATCCCAATGAATCGCCTGAATCTGCTTGAGAGACAGCCCGCTCTTTTGAATCTCATACGCCACCCGGACCACCTTTTCACGGTCCGCCGGGGAATTCAGGCCAATCAATAAAGCGCCGTCCACATTTTCTCCCCAACCCAGGTGTATGAGGGCCAACACCGCCGCTAAACGGACATTTTCTTTGTCGGCTTCTTTTACCACTTGCAGCAGCTTTTCTTTTACGACCTCATCCGCTTTCAACAAGTTGCGTATGGATTGCAGCTCTGCATCCTCCGGTCTTTGGGCTGCTGCCGCCGCCAACTCTTTCACGGCCGTGACCACATTTCCCCGCCTCACTTTATCCTGTGAGTCGGCCAATCCCGCCAACAAAGCGCTGCCCACTGTACCCGGTTCTGTTTCCGGCCACAGACGCACCAATGCTTTGGCGGCATCAACCCGCACGGCATCATACTCGCCGGCCCCACCCTGCCGGGCGCGCATCCTGTCTAAAACGGCCGTGTCCCCCTCCTCAACCAGTTGAATCAATTTGACTCTTACCGGCTCTTGTTCCACCGGGTTAATCTCATCTGCCGAACGCGCCGACACAATGCTGCTAAAAGCAACATAGCGCGCCTCAACATCTCCCCCCTTCAATCGGTTGACAATGGTCTCATATTCTGGCCCACCCCCACCGGCGCCACCGCTGCCCATGACTACATTTGTTATCACATCTTGCCCACCGGCCATCTTCATCCCTCCTATAGCCAGAAAATCGGCTTACAACCAATACAGTAATTACATCCGAAACACCCCATAGCGCGGCGCGCCCGGCGTGATAAAGTCCACATTGTGCGCCACTGAGAGGCCAATGCTCAACACCTGCCGGGTATCTCGCGGGTCAATGATGCCGTCATCCCACAGCCGGGCGGTGGCATAATACGGGTCTGACTCTTTCTCAAACTTCTGCCGCGTCATCATTTGCAGCATTTGAATGGCATTCTGGTCGGGTTCCTGCCCCCGCCGCCGTGCCTGCTGCTCCTGCACAATCGCCAGCACCCCCGCCGCCTGCTCACCGCCCATCACCGCCACCCGGCTGTTCGGCCACGTCCACAAAAAGCGCGGGTCATACGCCCGGCCACACATGGCATAATTGCCCGCGCCATAACTGCCGCCCACGATGACCGAAAATTGGGGTACGCTGCTGGTAGCTACCGCGTTGATCATCTGGCTGCCATACTTGATAATCCCCTCCCGTTCATACTTTGTGCCCACCATAAAGCCGGTGATGTTTTGCAGATAAATCAGCGGCGTGCGGCTCTGGTTGCATAGCTGGATGAACTGCGCCGCTTTGTTGGCACTTTCCGAGAACAAAATACCATTATTGCCTATGATGCCCACCGGCCAGCCGTTCAGATGGGCATGGCCGCAGACCAGCGTTGGCCCATACTCCGGTTTGAACTCAAAAAAGTCGGAACCATCCACGATGCGGATGATGATTTCGCGGATGTCAAAGGGGATTTTAGGATCGGCGGGGATGACGCCCAACAGTTCGTCGGGGTCATAGGCGGGGGGTGTAGGGGATTGGCGACGGCCGTGTACCTTTTCACTTCTCAATTGCGCCACAATCCGCCGCCCTATGCGCACCGCATCCGCATCATCCGCCGCCAGATAATCGGCCAGCCCCGACGCCTGCGCGTGCATCGTCGCCCCGCCCAACGTCTCGTCATCCGTCTCCTCGCCCGTGGCCATCTTCACCAGCGGCGGCCCGCCCAGGTAAGCATACGCCTGCCCGCGCACAAAAACCGTGTAGTCGCTCATGCCCGGCACATAGGCCCCCCCGGCCGTAGACGAACCAAACACCAGCGAAATCTGGGGAATGCCCAACGCGCTCATCCGCGCCTGGTTGGCAAAGCTGCGCCCGCCCAAGATGAAAATCTCATCCTGAAACAACAAGTTGGCCCCGGCCGACTCCACCAGGCTGAGGCACGGCAGCCGGTTTTCCTGGGCAATCGCCTGCGCCCGCAGCGTCTTTTGCAGCGTCATGGGGTAGACCGAGCCACCCTTCACCGTCGGGTCATTCACAAACACCAGGCACTCCACCCCAGACACCACGCCAATGCCGGTGATGTTTCCGGCGCAGGGCGCTTCGTCGTTATACATGCCCCAGGCTGCCAGCGGCGACAGTTCCAAAAACGGTGTGCCGGGATCAAGCAGCAGCTCCAGCCGCTCGCGGGGCAGCAGTTTGCCCTGTTCGCGCATCTTGCGCGCGCCACGTTCGCCGCCGCCCGCGCTCACCTGCGCCAGCCGTTCGTTAAGCTGGTCTACCAACTGCTGCATCGCGGTCTGAGATTGTTTGAACTCTTCACTGCGGGGGTTTATTTTGGATTCGTGCATGGTATCTACTAGCAAAGAGGCAGCTTGCCTCCTCTTGTGTTATCCCTTTCGTAGTTCGCTGCCGACCTCTTCAATTATCTCAAGCATTTGCGTGAATGTCCCCTCGCCACCGATAAAGTCCCAAAATTCGCCGCCCATCAACACTTCATGCTGCAAATCCATGACTCGCTTAGTAAACGGGTGTTTGTATTCTGAACGGGAAATGAAAGGGTTGTAAGGGAAAGCCAGATAACCCTGTGGATTGGCTTGATAGTGCAAAGCCAAAAAAGTCAATATCTTCTGTTTGGTTTCTGCACAAATATCCAAATTCGGCACCGGTGTCTTAATTTCGGCAAAGAATGGGCCTTGAGAAAAATCTCCAATATACAAATCGGCAATGACTCTAACATCAACGGGTGCACTTGTGGGTATCGCCACGGCCGTAAAAACCTCAGCAATCTCTAACGCCTGATTTGGTTGCCGTTGACCAGAACGCAATTCTCTCACAATCCTGGAAATTGTATCTGTAGTTGCTTGATTGAGTTGGCCTGTGATTTCATATTCCAGAGCCACCTGAGCATAATGTTCTCTGGCAACACACCGGGCTAACTCAGGATAAAGTTGTTGCCCCATTCTGGTGACAACCGACCGTTCTTGCTTAAAGGCAAGCAGCCCCATGTCGTCAAAGAACAACCGATGA
The DNA here is from genome assembly GCA_019637635.1 of Anaerolineae bacterium. Lineage (GTDB taxonomy): Bacteria > Chloroflexota > Anaerolineae > Promineifilales > Promineifilaceae > CAADGU01. The sequence continues at coordinate 4,850 of JAHBVI010000163.1, read as the reverse complement.
AAAGGATAAGCTCGTTTGAGCGTCTGAACGTCATAACTTTTCAAAGATTTTTGGGCAAAGTTTTTGAGCAAGTGATAAACAGTCTGGCGCGTCTCTTGATTCATTTGCTTTTCCCAATATCGGTGGCTTACACTTCTACTATCCTACTCAAATATAAGATGAGGAGTTCGCATCCTCAGATGCGAACGGCGGGCATCTGAGGATGCCCAACTCCTCAATCCACCAATATAGTCTCGACCAGACACGACGATATTCGCACCTATGGTGTTCGCCATATAAAGATAGACTCGTAAAATTCGCTCGAACGCCGGCCGGTACGGCGATTTACATGCCGCTGCAACACTGCTTCCTCGTCAAGCCCAGACAGGCGAGCAATTTCGGGATAAAGGTCATGCCGATCCCCGGCAACCACAATAATAGGGCTGCCGCCAGCCATCTGCTGCGAAACGTTGCGAAAAACTTGCGCCATATCTTCTTGATACTGCCGTTTGGCTCTTTCGCTGGAACCGGAAAAAGCCGGGCCAATTTCCCGATGACTGTTATCGCTCAGATTTAACAAATGATAGGCGTAAGCGTGCTGGTCATGGTAATCAATCAGGCCCACATAGGGCGGGCTGGTAATGATACCATCGGCCCGGCACACTTCAGCCTCGCGGCTATCGGCATGACAGATGGTCACATGCGCATCCGTGCGCACCTGCATAAACGCCTTGATGCGATGAATGGTATCGGTTGTGTATCGCACCAGGAATTTCAGCGCCTCTTCCGTCGGCTGGCAGGTGCGTGAATGTTTGTAACACCAATACGGTTCACGCTGCGGCCGTTTGGGAAAATCGAGATCAAAATGGGTGGTCAAACGCGCTGACCGGGCGGAGCGGGTTAAGATGACCTTGAGTAAATCCTTGTATTGATACTCCCCTTGTTCAATAAGCTGACGATAAGTCAAAAGTTCATGGAGGGTCTGCGGCGCGTACCACTCCTGTAAATACGCGCTGTCAATTGGGGGAATCTCAATATGATTCACTGGTTCCGCCCATAAACTCAGCTGTCCATTTGCCGGGCGATTGGCGTTTTGTGTTTTTTCCAGAATGTCCTTGGCTTCTAATTCCGCCTGCCGGACATCATAATCAGCCGTCTTCACTTTGCACAGCAGCACATTAAAGGCCGAAATATCATAACCGATAGAATGAATACCCAACTCATTGGCCTGCACCAATGTTGTGCCTGACCCTACAAACGGATCCAGGACAGTCTGGCCTGGCTCAAAGTATTTCCGCAAGAAAATTTCAACCAGTTGCGGCACATATTTGCCCAGATAAGGGTGGAGACCATGAACGTGTTTGGTGCGGTTTTTTTGGGGTAGCTGTTTTTCCGTCCAGTTCAGGTTTAGTTGTGCCAGTGGCGTGATCTTGTCTACCTCTCTGGCATTGGTTGGCTGTTCACCGCCTGAGTAGACAGGAATTCTTGTTTCTTCATTTGTCAGCATGGCGGCAATTTTCCTCACCGGTTTCAATTCGTCCCAACAAGTCGGCGAGATTATAGCAGGATTGGGGCAAAACGGCCGTACCCCACGCCTACCAATCGTATACCGGCCACGCCTCTTCCGTCATGCAGTTCAGGTTGAGGTGATCTATACTGTTCCCTAGCTCAATTAGTCTGTTTATCTGCCGCTGTGATGAACCTTTCCACACATCACAAAAGCAGGAGGAAATCAAAATGAAAACGGTAGCCCGCTTAGCCCATCTCCCACTTTTTGCACTGTTAATCCTGGCGCTCGCCGCCTGCGATGCCAACCGCCAGCCCCAAACCGTTGTCCAGGTCATCGAAGTCACGGCCACACCGTCCCCCGCGCCCACCCATACACCGGCGCCCACTGCCCTGCCCGACCATCTGGCCGTCACCCTGCCGGACGACCTGGACGCCTTTCACCCCGGCGATCCGCTCGTCCTCCACTTCAACCAGCCCATGGATACCGGCCTGGCCCGGCCGCTCATCTTCTCGCCCACACTGCGCGGCACGGCCGTGTGGAGCGACGACGCCACCACCCTTACTTTCACCCCGAACGACGGTTTCAGTTCCAACCGCAGCTACACCATTACCCTGCCCCCCGACCTGCGCAGCGCCAGCGGCCTGGCCCTCACCGGAACCGCGCGCTGGCAGATGAAAACCCTGTCCGCCCCCTTCGTCGCCGGCCGCACCCCGGCCCGAACGACAACAACCGACCGGCTGCCCACCATCACCCTGCGCTTCAACCAACCTATGAACGCCAACAGTGTGACCGCCGCGCTGCAAATCGAGCCGCCATTGGCCTATGACCTGGCCGTCACCACCAACACCCTCACCCTCAGCCTGACACAGCCCTTAGCCTTCGGCGAATCCTACCAGTTCACCCTGGGCAAAACGGCCGTCAATCAAGAAGGCGTCTCCCTGGCACGGCCGTACACCTGGCCCCTCTCCCTGGCCGACCCCGTAGCATCCATCACCGGCCCCTCCACACGCAACCCCGAAGCGCCTATCACCATCCAGTTCAACTACCCCATGGACGCCGCCAGCGTCAGCCGCGCATTGGAGATCAAACCGGCGGTGCAGGGCAAGATGGCCTGGAACAGCGAAGGCAACACGCTAACGCTGACGCCCGACGGCCGTTTGCGCGCCAACACCACCTACACCGTCAACTTCACCGCCCCCCTCTTCCTGCAAGATGGCAGCGAACTGCCGCCATTGGCCGCCGCCGCGCTGACCACACCGCCGCCCATCCTCAGCTTTGCCCCCGGCGGGCAGGACGTCAGCCCCGCCGCCCTGGTACAAATCCGTTTTGACCGGCCCATGGACCAGGCCGCCACCGAAGCCGCCTTTGCCATTGAACCGGCCATTGACGGCGCCTTTGAATGGCGCGAAACCACGCTCATTTTTCATCCAACCGCCGGCTTGCTGGCCGAAAACGTCAGCTACACGGTGACGCTGGCCGACACGGCCGCAGCCGCCGACGGTGAACCCATTTTAGACGCACCGCAAAGCTGGAACTTTCGCACCAGCCGCTTTCAGGAGGTGGCTAACTTTGGCTACGGCCCCAATGCGCAGGTGCTGGACGTAAACGGCCGTCGCGCCATCCAATACCAGATCGTCAGCCGCGGCGACCGGCAAACCGTCGGCTTTGAACTGTACCAACTCGACCTGGAGCAGTTCCTCGACCGTTACGCCTCCAACTTCAAAGATTGGTGGCCCTGGCGCGAGGATAGCAAAACGACCATTGACCTGACCGGCTTCCCCCTCCGGCAAAGCTGGCAAGAAGAAACCGGCCCTTCCCCCAATGAGTGGGCCAACATCCAGGAAGTGATTATCCCCGCCGACGTGCCGCCCGGCCTCTACATCCTCAACCTGACCGTCGGCCGCCTGAATGACCAGCTCATCCTGGTTCTGACCGAAAACACCCTGGCCGTCAAAGAAGCCAACGGGCAGATTGTGGCCTGGGTCACGGACATCAGCGACGCTCCCGTTGCCGGTATTGAGGTGGGCATTTACGCCCGCAATGGCGACCTGCTCAGCAGCGGCGCCGCCAACGAAGATGGCGTCTACCGCACCCAACTGCCCCCCTTTGCCGAAGGCGGCCCGCCGGCCATCGAACCGCTCATCGTCGTCGCCCGCAGCGGCGATGACGTTACCGTCAGCGGCCTCTCCACGGAGTGGCAGAGCGGCTACGGCTCGCGGCGGCAGTGGTGGGACAATCCGGTCTCCCTCACCCAATCGGCCGCCTTCATCACCACCGACCGCCCCATTTACAAACCGGGGCACGAAGTCCAGTTCAAAGCCATTGTGCGCCTGGACGATGACGCCACGCTGACTGTGCCACCCGCCGGGACGCCGGTGACGGTGCGCATCCGCGACGGCCGTAACAACGTGGTGCAAACCTTTGAACTACGCACCAACGACTTCGGCACGGTCAACGGCACATTTCAACTGGCCGATGGTGCCATGCTGGGCAACTACCACGTGGAAGTTGTCGTCGCCGGTACCAGCCACCGCCAGCTTTTCAAGGTGGAAGATTACCGCAAACCAGACTACGAGGTGACCATTACCACCGACGCCGACAAATACCTGCTGGGCGACACCATCGCAGTAACCATAGACACCGCCTACTACTTTGGCGAACCGGTAGCCAACGCCAGCATCACCATCCGCCGCTTCACCCAGGACTATAATTGGTACAGCAGCGGCTGGTACGAAGATTACAGCACGGTGGATCGGCCGATCACCGGGCGCACGGACGCCAACGGCCGTTTCACCACCACCATCCGCATCCCCCGCGACACCTACCTGAGCGGTGGTTATGATTACTATTGGCAATGGGGCAGCAGCACCCGCCAGGGCAAGTGGGGGATTGAAGCCACCGTGGACGATGGCAGCCACCAGACCGTCAGCGATTTTGCCGTTGTCACCCTCTATGAAGCCCTGGAAATCATAGACGCCAACTTTGGCAGTTACGTGCAAGCGCCCGGCCAACCCTTTATCGTCAGCGCCGATGTGCAGACCATCTTTGGCCAGGTCGTGGCCAACCGGGCATTAACACTGGAATTGGGGCGTTGGCAGAGAGGTACAAGCGGCTATCATGATGTACGCCAGAGGACCAGCCTGACCACCGACGCCCAGGGCCACGCTTCCACTCAGTTCACCATTACCGAACCGGGCCATTACCAGATACGGTTGAAAGGCACAGACGCCCGCGGCCAGGCTATCCAATACACCAGCTACATTTATGCCTTTAGCGACATTTATAGCCACTGGTACGGCCGTGACGACAGCGAACTGCGCCTGGATACCGACAAAACCAGCTACGCCCCCGGCGAAACGGC
>JAHBVI010000162.1 GCA_019637635.1 Anaerolineae bacterium | reverse complement strand
GGGCTTTGACTAGGATCGGAACAGAAATTGGACATAGACACGGCCACAACACTGTACTTGGAGGAGAACAATCCACCAAATCGCTTCGAAATATGGCCGCTCATTCATCCATCGTTCGATGCGCCGTCGCGTCTTCATCCACCCAATCCTCTTCTTCCCAGACCATCCCCTTTCGCCCTGGCACTTTGCGAACGGGGCCGGCCTTGTAAAGTGAGCAGAACTTCGGGCCGTAACAAAACGTCTCCGCGCGATACCGTTTCTGCTGTGGGTTCCACTGGTCAACGATTATCTCTACAGCCATCCGGCAACCCCAGATGCAGCCACCGCATTTGGCAGCGTAGGTCTGGGCGTTGAGCCGGCGATGACCGTGCCAGCGATAAACCTGTAACTCAGGGGGTACGCCATGCCAGGGTGGGGGTTTGTCCTCTCGCGCCGCCTGTTCAATGAGGCGAAGGCTGTTTGTCTTGTAATAATCCACCGGGTCCATTTGGGGATTTGTAACCGGTGCTGACTGGCCACTGACCGTGTCACCCACCCGGAACTGGTGTTTAGTCTGGGCTGCTTCGCTAATGCCAACCAGGAATCCCCTCTCCTCGTCGCCAATCTCTCCTTGAAGGTGCAGCGTGTAACCCAAATAGGTGTGGTATCGTTGGTCGAAGGAGCGTGTCAGCCGGATGCGTGGTTGCACGGCGATGACCGTACCGTGCCACGAGAGCTTGTTGCTAGCCATCACTCAAGGGTTTCCTTTTTGTCGCCGCCAGGCGCGCAGTTCAGTATCGGCCGCTTCATCGGACTGTTCCGCGTAGCGCAGCGTTGTCTGGATATTCTTGTGCCCCAATCGTTTGCGGATTGTTGCCAGACTAACGCCATCATTGACCAGTTCGGTAGCGTGGGAATGGCGCAGTTGGTGCAAGGTACAGGCAACCCCTGCCTGCTCACAATACCGTTGCCACTGTTGGTGAACAGATTGATAACGCAGCGCGCCGCCCCGGCTATTTTTCTGGGCGCGAAACAAGGGTCCGTGTTGATACCCTGTTCGTTTCAGGTAAATGCGGAGTTGAGCCACCAGCCTGGAGTCGTCTAGCAAGATGGTGCGTCGCTTACCTCCTTTGCCCTGCACGATCACATGTTCATCGTCCAACGTCAGGTCGAGATCCTCTACGTAAAGCGCCAATGCTTCACTGACCCGCAGCCCGGTTTCAAACATCAGGCGGAAGAGCAGCCGGTCTCTGGGTTGGTTGGCAGGGATTACGGCCAGGATTTTTTCTATATCGTCACGGCGTAAGGCGAGGCTCTTGGGCGTGTCGCGCTGCACAGGGTCTAGTTTAGCCATCGGATTGGCAGGAACCAGGTCATGGCGGTAAGCCCAGGTAAAGAAGCTGTTTAGGGCAGCTTGTTTGCGGGCGCGCGTGGCCGGTTTGAGGTCCGCGTGGGTCTTGAGGAAACGACGGAGCGTATCGGTGGTAATGGCCTGGGGAGGTCCGGTGTGAAACGCGGCCAGCGGGTGTAAATCAGAGGCATAGGCGCGACGTGTATGCGGCGACCGGTTGGCATTTTCCAGGTCAGCCAGGAAATCATCTATCCATGTTGCCAGTGCGTTTTCTTGCCCGGTCACCTTTTATTCCTGTGATAACGATGCAGTCAGCGCCTGAAATGTTCGCTGCTGTCCAGAGTAAGCAGGAAGAAATTCAGGGATATTCCTGTGATAACGGTCATTCTCTCAGTAATATGGGCCTTTCTTATTAACCCCATTTCACACAAGGAGAGAATCATGCCTGTTAACTTTTTAACCCCCGAACAAGTGGCTCAATATGGTCATTATGCCGGAGAACCGGCAGCAGCGCAATTGGCGCGCTACTTTTATCTCGATGACGCTGACCAGGTGGTGCTGGCCGCCTGGCGCGAAAACCACACAAGACTGGGGTTTGCCCTCCAGCTAGGCGCAGCCCGGTTTTTGGGAACCTTCCTCAGCGACCTGACCGAGACACCGTCAGGAGTTGTTAGCTACCTCGCCCGGCAATTAGAGATAGAAAATACGGCCGGTTGTGAAGCGTATCAGTAGGTGTAATATTGGCTATGTCAATGGGCAGCGATAGCGCCGATGACGAATATGGCCCTATTGGTTTTGGCCCATCTGATATTCAACCAACTCTGAATCGTATAAATTCTGGAGGCACTTACCCACATAAAAATGATGGAACCACATTCCAAAATCGTGAAGGACTGTTACCGTCTCAACCGAAAGGTTACTATACTGAATATGTCCATCCAACTCCGGGTGTACAAGGTCCAGGACCACAGCGGGTCGTCACTGGTCAGGGTGGTGAGATTTATTTCACTCCAAATCACTACAAAAGGTTCATCAGAATAAGATAGTATTTGAAGGTGATATATGGATTTACAAAGTCAAATTAATGATGCAATTTTGACAATAACCACATTACACTCGCCATTGGTAGTGGGGGTGGATGATTGGGTGTTTACACAGCCAGCAATTGAAACCACTTTAAATAACCTGGGATACAGTGTTATGCGTATTAGTCAGTCCCCTAAAGACAAGAATGAGTTACTGGAGACGGTGTACCAAGCATGTCAATTTCCCACTTATTTTGGCTTCAATTGGGATGCCTTGAAAGATTGTCTTGCTGATTTCCACTGGCAGATGGCTAAAGGATATATACTGTTCTTTGAAAACCCGTGGAAGCTTGACACCTCTGATTTTGCTGTTTTTCTAGAGGCTGTAAGGGATGCGGGCATGATATGGAAACATGAAGGTGTTGTTTTTAAATTGCTGATTCCGAAGGGAATTTTGAGTCACCCTTGACGTGATCAAGTCCCATCCGATGGGGAGAGGCTTGTCTTGCCTAGTTGTCCAAGCTACCTGCTGCGGTGCGGTGTTCTTGAATGGCTGGGACCGGTTTCCAAACCTTTTAAGCCATTTAGCCGGGAAAGGGATGTTGCACGTTAACAATCGAAAGAAAAAAGAAAAGACAGGATTGACAGGGCCAGGTTGTGGGCGTAGACTGGCTTTACCCCCAAACGGAAAGGAGCGGCGGGTGGGTTTTCCCGTCCCGCCCTCTTTTCCAAACAGGGGGGTGGTATCCACTCCAGCCTATGTTCTCGGTAAAGCCAGTCAGAAAGTTGTGACCGTTTTCCTTTCGTCTTCCAAAGCCAGGATGCCCTGCCGCAGTTTGGCCACCAATTGGCGTTGGTGTTCGCTGAGTAGTTCCTTGTCCAGCGTCTCAACCAACAGCAGCAGGTGGTTGCGGCCGTTGCTTCCATTATAAGAGGCTGGCTGGGCGGCCTCTGCTGCGGGTGGGTCTGCTGCCGCGGCGGCCTCCTGTTCCGCCAATCGCCCCTCAACAATCGCCATGGCCGCCAGGTAGTCGGCGGCGACGGTGTGGTCATGGAGGCGGGCGTAGGTGAGAGTCGTACTGGGATGGCGGTGGCCGAGCAAGCTCTGAATGGTGGTGATTTTGCAGCCAGCGTTGAGCAGTTGGGTGGCGAAGGTGTGGCGCAGTTGATGGGGGGTAACTTTGACGCTGGTTCGTTCGCCAGCCGCTTTGATACGGCCGCGCAGGAAATCCTTGCACACTGGTTTATGGCGAAAGAGAAAAACGTACTCACTTTGCCCGCTGCCCTGCACGACCAGGTAGGCTTGCAGGGCAGCCACCGCCCCATCGGTCAGATACACCGCCCGGTCTTGCAACCCTTTGCCCCGGCGCACGATAAGTTGGCGGTGGGACAGATTGAGGTCAGCCAGCGTCAGTTTCTCCACTTCACCCAGGCGCAAGCCGCCCTGCCAGAGCAGGTAGAAGGCGGCTCTATCCAACAGGGCGTTGCGTTTTGCCACCGGGGTAGCGGCCACCTGTACCCGCTGTTCCAGGTCAGTACGCAGGGTATTGACCTGCTCATCGGTCAGGAAACGAGGCAGCGCGTCCGGCTCTTTGAGACCTTGTAGACGCAGCAGCGCCTGGGGCACGGCCACATCCCGCTCTTGCAGAAAGCGGAGAACGGCGTGAAAGGCGCGCAGTTCCTGGTTAACGCTTTTGACGGCATACCCGGCGGCCAGTCGTTCGTCCAGGTAAGCAAAAACGTAGTCGCGGCGGATGTCGCTCACCGCCTCAATGGGGTAGTGGGCAAAGAGCCAGCGAAACAGCCGGGTGTGTACACTCCAAAACTTGAGTAGCGCCTGGTTGAGCCGCGCCGGTCGCCAACTGGCCTGGCGTATTTGTTGGTAATGGGTCAGCTGCGCCACCAGCCAATCGGGCAGACCCTCGTGGTAAGGGGTGATATGGGGCGGCTTGAAATTGACGCTGGTCTCGGCCACGCCGCGCTCTAGCAGAAGGAAGCGGCGAAAGCGGGTGAGGCCACTGCGGTACATGGTCTGTACCCGTGTACTGAGTTGTTTGGCCTGGGCATAGACCATCACCTGCTCCAGGTCAGTTTCCAGGTCCAGGTCAGGGTATGGTTTGAGGTTGAAGCCCAGAATGTGACCGGCCACCGGCAGGTAGTAGAGGTCAATGCAGGTGTGGCCGGCGCCATCTTCTACCAGCCAGGCGCGGTAGCGTTCCAACAGGGCCACGTTTTCGGGCGGCCAGACGGCCGGGGGCTGCGGGTCAGAAACACCGGGGGGCAAACGGGATTTACGGCCGTTGCGCAAGGCGTCGGTGTAGCGGTCGGCCGCAGATAGCGTGTAATCGTTCGACTTTAGCGACCTCATTGCCATTCCTCCATTGCCGCCACTGCCTGGTAGAAGTCGGCCTGCACCTGGCGGTCATTGGCGGCCACATAGGTCTGCGTGGTGGCGATCCAGGCATGTCCCAATAGCTTCTGAATACTGGTGACGGGCACATCGGCCGTGACCAAATCGTTGGCAAAGCTGTGGCGCAGTTGGTGCGCCGTTAGCTGAACCCCGGCCTGCTCCCGGTAGTGCATGAGCCGCTTGTGAATGGCGGTGGTGGAGAGGCCATCGTTTTGGTAGCTGAGAAAGAGGTAGTCGCTGGGGGCGGACGGCCGTGCCGCCAGATACGCCTGCACCGCCTGTACTGCCTGGGGGGACAGGTAAACGGTGCGCTCCTTGCTGCCCTTGCCCGTCACCAGCAGACGCGGCGGCTTCTCGGCCAGATACAGGTCACGCACTTTCAGCCCGGCTACTTCGCCAATGCGTAAGCCACAGCGCAGCATGAGCAGAAATATCGCCCGGTCACGCACATCTTCGATAACCGCCAGAAAGCGGTTCAGGTCATCTTCTGGCACCGGGCGGGGTAGTCGCCGCCGTTGGCGCACGGTGTGGCGATGGGGCAGCACCGGGCATACCAGGTCGGGGTCTTCGTCGGCCAGAAAGGTGTAAAACGAGGTGATAGCCGCCAGACGGCGGTTGATGGTGGCCGGGTTCATCCTCTCCTCGGCCTGCACCAGCACAAAGTGGTCTATGTCAGTGAGGGTAATGTCGGCTGGCGGTCGGTCGCCGACGATGCGGGCGAACTGCTGCAAGTCACAGCGATAATCCTGCCAGGTATGGGCGTCGGGGTGACGCCGCCGCATCCAGTTGACAAAGCGTTCGATCTCGTTGAACATAACGAACCTCCTAAAGAGTAGATTTGGTTAGCTGACACGAACCATTCTACTCTTAGGAGGTCATCGCCCACCCTCGAGTTCACGAATTGTTGGTTAATATAAGTGGTCAGAGCTAATTACCTAAATTTTGTACCAATAAGGGCACAAGTCATCAAAAGATGACGATGACAGTTTTTCCAGCAAGAATGTAAGCAGTAACAAAACACTTGCATCAGGAGAACTGTCATCATGAATTATTGTATCAGTTATTCGCCACGAGCCAGTCTGGCCATCGTCGGCATGAACATGCAGCAAATGGGAATCTGGGACATGATAGGTCAACAAGTCAAACTCCATCAGAAAACAGTGACCCATACCCCCTTGCAGAAATTGCAGGACGCTTTCATCAATATCATGGCTGGGGGACAAGGAATCGTCGAAGTAAACCAGCGTGTCAAACCGGATGCCAGCTTGTCGCGTGCATTTGGTCGGCAAGGATGTGCCGACCAATCTGGCATCAGTACAACTTTGAATACCTGCCGGGCAGAAAACGTAGCCCAGATGCGTCAGGCAATGACAGCAATCTACCGGCGTTACGGCGCTGGTTATGGTCATGATTATGGACGCAGTTGGCAACTGCTGGATGTGGATATGAGCGGGATGCCCGCCGGGCGGCAGGGGGAGGGGTCGGAAAAAGGGTACTTTGCCAAGCAGAAGAACCAACGCGGGCGGCAGATGGGGCGAGTGTATGCCACTTTGTACGACGAAATCGTCAGTGAGCGACTTTACGCTGGTCGCACCCAACTCAATGGCAGCTTGCAGGAATTGGTTGCCGCCGCCGCAGCGGTTCTCGACCTCAACCCTGGCTTGCGCAAACGTACCGTCTTGCGCATTGATGGTGGTGGTGGGAATGATGCCGACATCAATCAGTTGCTCACAGGTGGCTACAAGCTGTTGGTCAAGGTCAACCATTGGAAGCGGGTCGAGAAACTGGCCGCAACTGTTGTCACCTGGCAGACTGATCCCAAAGACCCCAAGCGGCAAGCCGGTTGGGTGCAACAACCCTTCGCCTATAGCCACCCCACACGCCAACTGGCTGTTCGCTGTCAGACGAAAAAAGGGAATTGGCAAACGGCTATCCTGGTCTTCAATCTGGATGATGACCACCTTGGCTGGCTCAATGAACAAGGTAAACGCTCTTTTTCGCCGCCGATTGACCCAATTTGGCTCTCTGTCTATGCCTATGACCTGCGCGGTGGTGGCGTGGAAATCGCTATCAAAGGCTCCAAACAAGGGCTGGGCATCAGCAAACGCAACAAAAAGTCGTTCCATGCCCAGGAAATGCTGCTGTTGTTGGGGCAATTGGCTTACAACGTCACCAGTTGGGTGCGCAACGGCCTGGCTTCCTGTCAAGCCAGGCTGCGCCAATTCGGTATGCTGCGCATGGTGCGTGATGCCTTTCATATTGCTGGCCTGTTGGCTTTCGATGCCGAGGGTCATATCGTCCAAATTTCACTCAATCAAGCGCATGAATTAGCTGCTTCTTTCGTCAGTGCCTTTGCTTCTTTTCTGGCTCGTGATGGAACTGTCGCTAATTTGCGCCAAATTTAGGTAATTAGAAACAAAAACGGTGCGTCTATTTCAGGATTTGAACGAGTGGCCACAAAACTGGCATATACACTATGGGTTGTTTACACGCACCGGTTTGACGGAAGCGGCATAACAGGCTTTGCAGCAGTCCAATGGGATAGTGGTAGATTTACTCCGGTTGGACAGGGAGCTAACGGAGTAAACATCTCGGTGTACGGCCGTCCCCATAGAAAGGTAAACTATTGGTAACAGTTATCGCCCATAATGGTCGGGCGAAGTAAAATTAGCACGACATTATGAAGCGATCTCATGTGACTTTATTGGCGCTGATTGTATGGCTGGCGGCCTGTGGGCAGGGGGTGGCGCTGCCGCCCATTCAAGACAGCCGTGCGCGGGACGTGACGCTGCCGTCACCGCCGACCAATACCCCCATCCCTACGGAAGTACCCACCACCGAAGACGCCACCGGCATTGCCCTGGCCTTTTTTAAGGCGTGGGAGCAGGGGGATTTGCTGGGCATGTACAGCCTGCTGACGCCGCAAACGCAGTCGCTCGTTGACAGCGCCTCGTTTGTGGGCCGCTATCAGGAGGCGATGAACATGGCTACCACGCAGGCCGTTCACACGCAGATGCTGGCTGCTGCGCAGGAGGGCAATCAGGCGGAGATGGCGGTGCGGGTGACGTGGCAGACATTTGCCGTCGGGGATATTGTGCGTGAGCTGCGGGTACCGATGGCGTTTCAAAACGGCCGTTGGGGAATCATCTGGGACGAAGGGTTGATTTTACCGGAGTTGGCCGGCGGCAACCGGCTGGTGTTGGCCGACCGTGTGCCCTCACGCGCCAACATTTACGACGCCAACGGCCGTGCCCTGGCCTACCAGGGGACCGCCATTCGCCTGGGCATCATCCCCGGCGAGATTCAAGACGAGCCGGCCCTGCTGGCCTTACTGAGCCAGGTACTCGGCAAAACGCCGGAAGCGATCAAGGAAATGTACGCCCGCGCTCTGCCCAACTGGTATGTGCCGGTGGGGGATGTGCCCGAAGAGGTAATGCAGCAGTACGTGGCCGCTTTGCAGCCCTTCATTGGGCAGGGATTGGCCGAACCGCAGCCACGCCTGGCCCGGCTGTATGCCGAAGATGGCATCGCCCCCCATCTGGTGGGGCATACCGGCCCTATTCCCGCAGAAGTAGTGGAGACGTATAAGGCGCAGGGCTTTCGCGGCGATGAGATTGTGGGCTTGAGCGGGTTGGAATTGTGGGGCGAAGATTATTTGAATGGCGAACGGGGCGGCACGCTGACGGTGATTGACCCCAACGGCCAATATGTGGGCACGGTGGCCGAAAAAGCGCCCAAACAGGCGCGCAGCCTGTATATGACGCTCAATGTGGAATTGCAAACGGCCGTTGAAGAAATTCTGGCCAATGCGATTGAAACGTACCCGCTGGATACGGCCGGCGCGGCCATCGTCATGGACGTACACACCGGCAAGATTCTGGCTATGGCTTCTTACCCGGATTTTGACCCCACCATTTATGACCCGGCACGCCCGGATGCGGCGGCGGCCCTGGCCCAGGTTTTTGCCGATCCGCAACGGCCGTTGCTCAACCGTGCCGCCCAGGGCCAATACCCCGCCGGTTCTCTCTTTAAGGTGGTCACATTTACGGCGGCGATGAACAGCGGCCTGTACACGCCCCGCTCTGTGTATGCCAGCACCGGCTCCTGGAGCCGCATGGGGCCAAATTTCATCAAGGTAGATTGGCTGCCGGGTGGGCATGGCACGGTCTCCTACCAGACAGCCATCACCGTTTCTTGTAACTCCTGTTTTTATGATGCAGCCCTGGAGATGAACAATGTAGACCCCAACCATTTCCCGGCGGTGGCGCAGCAAATGGGGCTGGGCCAACTCACGGGCATTGCCGGGATTGCCGAATCGCCAGGCACCATCCCCTCGCCGGCCTGGAAAGAGCAAACATTGGGTGAGGTCTGGCTGCCGGGTGATGCGGTGAATATGGGTATTGGGCAGGGTTACGTGCAGGTGACGCCGCTGCAAATTGCCATGATTTTTTCGGCCATTGCCAACGGCGGCGTGTTGTACCGGCCGACGTTGATTGACCGGGTGGGCGCGGGCGGCGGCGCGCCGGAAGAGCCGTTCCCGGTGCAGGTGAATGGGGAGATTCCCATTACACCGGACAATCTGGCCTCCTTGCAACAGGGGTTGTACGACGTGACGCACAGCGGACGAGGTACGGCCGAGTTCATTTTTAATGGCTTGAGCGTTCCGGCTGCCGGGAAAACGGGTACGGCCGAAGACCCGCCGCGTAATTCCCATGCCTGGTTTGCCGGGTATGCGCCTGCCGGGCCGTATACCCGACCAGATGGCACGGTGACCACAGAGCCGGAAATTGCGGTGGTAGTCATTTTAGAAAATGCGGGGCAGGGGTCAGAAGTGGCCGCGCCTATCGTGCGCCAGATTATGGAGACCTATTTTGGCATCACGCCGCTGACGCGGTTGCCGTGGTAAGTTATGAAAACCTGACAGGTCTCAGAAGACCTGTCAGGTTTGCCAGTAAAGAGGAAAACTTTGCCAGCAAACAACAACAAATCAAACAAACCCTGGCGGGAAGTGGTGGTGGAGGCGATGCGCCATGCGACGGAGGCGGAGGCGTTGGCGCGTTTTGGTAAGCGTAAGCCGGTGTTTAATTACCGGTGGGAGCATGTCACGGCCGTTGTCACCCTGGCGACTAAATTGGCGGAATTGACGGGCGCGGATGGGGAAGTAGTGGAAGCGGCGGCCTGGCTGCATGATGTCCGCAAAGAGGCCAGAGAGAAGCACCCACAAGAAGGGGCCAAATTTGCCCGCAAATTTTTGCCGAAGACGGATTTTCCGCCGGAGAAAATTGAAGCGGTAGCCCAGGCGATTGAAATGCATATGGGGTTGTGGCTGGACGCGCCGCTGGATAACCTGGAAGCGCAGGTGTTGTGGGACGCGGATAAACTGGCGAAGATTGGGTTAACGGCCGTGTTCCATTTCACCGGCAATATGCTGGCCAAAGGCAAACCGACGACGACGGATGATTTGATTCGGTACGGCCGTGATGCCGACTGGCAAGCCAAGACCGTCGCCAGTATGCACACCGAACCGGCCCGCCGCGCTGCCGCCGCCCGCTTTGCGGCGTATCATCAATTGTGGCAGTCGTTGGAGAATGAGTTGCGGGGGGATGATCTTCGTAAACCGTAATCCGTAAACCGATAACGGTTCACGGATTACGGTTCACGGATTACGATCTACGGCCACACGGCCGTGACCGCCATTTCTCGTAGTACCGTGCGTTGGTATGCCCCTGTTTCGTTTGCTTTCCACTTCACCAGCGCCAATTGGCCCCCGGCAATTTCCAGGCCGGTGATGTAACCCGGCGTGCTGCAATGGCCGATGTTGATAAAGGGCGGGTTTTCTGAATGGGGTTCGGGGAAGGCGCACAGATGGGTATGCCCGCAGATGACGGCCTGCCGCTGCTGCTGTGCCCAGGACAAAATCGCCCCCTCTAGCTGCCAGGCAAGACGCAGAATGCGGTTGCCGACCCGGCGCGGCATATTGGCCAGATATTGCCGGTTTTGCAGGTCATTTTCCGGTTCGGAAAAGTGGTAGCGGCTGGCGGAGAAGGGCAGGGTGTATTTGACGAAGTAGCGGCTGTGCGGCCGTTGGAACCACCAGTAGCGGTCGCCTTTGGGGTGGGCCTGGTGCCCATGCACGGCAAACAGGTGCCGGCTGCTGGGCACATGGTGCAGCACCAGCCCTTGATGCAGTGGCATCCCTTCTTTTTCCATGGGGTCAAACATGCCCCGTTCGGAGTCGTGGTTGCCGACGATGAGGTGCAGGCGGTGGCCGGCGCGGAATTGGTTTAGCAGGTCAAAGAGACGGCCGTAAGCGTGGCGAATCCGGGCAAAATCGTTGTACCATAGCTCATCCCCATCCCCCAATTCAATATAGGTGTACCCCTGCTGGTAATAATGCCCCAGGGCGTGCAGGAATAGATTTTCGTTGGGCGCAAAAAAGTCATACCGGTCTTTGATACCCCGGTGCATGTCGCTAAAAAAGACCAGGCGGCTGTTGTCGTCGAAATGCAGGTGGGGGGATTGGCGGAAGGCGCGATCAAGCCGTTCGTGCGCCTGTGTGTGCCAGTTTTGCCAGAAGGGGGCGGCCTGGGGCCAGGTTTGTTGTGTTACAGTCATACCAATACTTCCTTTGGCGCGATGACGAGGGTGTGGCGTGTTTCGTCTGACGGCCGTACCGCTTATTCTAACACACGCGCCGGGGATGCCGGTATGTTACTTTTGTTACTCATCTTTAGTGCTTTTGCCCGCCCCAAGTGGGGCAATGAGGATAATTGGTTGCGCATAGCTGCCGTTCACGCCTGTGTCCACTGCCGGATCAACGTCGGCGTTACCGCCTCCGTCAGCAGTTGGGCATAGCCATACGGCCGTTCCCCCGGCCCCGCCAAAAGCCCCTCCACCAACTTCTTGCCCCAGTAATAAGTAAAAATGTACGAGCGATCCAACGGGCTGCTCATAAACCTGATCAGATGGTCGGCTTCCGCCTCCGTCAGCAAACCATACTGCTGCAAATAATCGCGCACCTGCACCGCCGCCGCCCCCTGTTCATGCAGCAGAAAAGCGGCATTGCCATACGCCCCATTCAACTGCTCCAACGCCCGTTCAATCGTCAACTCCCGTGCCGCATCCAGATGCGCCAGCCCCGCCAGCGGGAAAATTTCCGCTGCGTGCCAGGCCACCCACTCCTCATCCGGCAGAATGGCGGCTAACGCACAAGTGGCAATGCCTTCAGAAACCACACAAGACGGCGCGCTGACCAGCGTCAGACAATGCTCCACCCGCCCCGCCTGTTGCGCCAGCCGGAAATCCTTGATCGCCAGCTCCGTGTGATGCCCCGGATACGCCTCGTGCGCCACCAGATTCACCAGGTCCGTAATATAAAGGGAGGCATCCGTATTGATCTCAATCTGCGACCGGCCCTGCCCCTGATACCAGTTATACGCCATCCAGGGCTGGTCTTGCACAAACACAAACTCAACCGATTCCGCTTCCGGCAGTGGAAAACGGGCGCGGCTGAGTTGGCGTAGACGCCGGTGAATGAGCGGGATTAACTGCGACAATTGCGCCGCCGAAAGTTGCAGCTCTTGTTTGCGCTGCGCCACCCGCGCCTGCAAGGTATCACCTGGCGGCAGCAGTTCGTCCAGCAGCCGGTACGTCTCGGCAAAAAGCGACTCCTCAACCCAGGCTGGCCGCACGTCATACAGCCATGCCACCTCATCCGCCAGCGCCAGCGTTTCTCCTTGCAGCAGGCGCAGGCTGGTTTGCATGGCCAAGAGCTGACGGGTCAGGAATTCCCGCCGCTGCTCATCCAGCCCGTCAGCATGGGCAATCGCGCCGGCCAATTGCGCTGCCTGCCGCGCCAGTTCCGGCAGCGGGCGCGGCCCTCCCGTTTGCGCCTGTTCCTGCCACTCGGCCGGCCCAAAGTAGGCTTCCAAGTAGCCCGGATTATGCTGGTCAATGGCCAGCGCCAGGCGAACGTACTCTTCTCCTACCGTTTCTGGTGTCATCGGTGCTTCTCCTATGTCTGTAGGGCGATTTTATAAAATCGCCCTACGGGGTAACTACGGCATGGTGGCAGGCGACAGGATGGGGGGCCACGGGTTGAGGCGGAACGGCCGTGCCCAAATCTCTTAACACCGGCGCTTCCACCCGGCAAATATCGGTGGCGATGGGGCAGCGCGGGTGAAAACGGCAGCCGGATGGGGGATGTGCCGGGTTCGGCGTCTCCCCTTGCAAGATGATCGGTTTGCGCTTCGCTTCGGCGCGGGGGTCGGGCAGGGGAATGGCGGAGAGGAGCGCCTGGGTGTAGGGGTGCAACGGCCGTGTAAACAATTCATCCCGCGCCGCCATCTCCACAATCTGCCCCAGGTACATCACCGCCACCCGGTCACTCAGGTGGCGCACCATGGCCAGGTCGTGGGCAATAAACAGATACGTCAGCCCCAACTCCTGCTTCAAATCATCCAGCAAATTGACCACCTGCGCCTGAATGGAAACATCCAGCGCCGAAATGGGTTCATCGGCCACAATAAAACGCGGGTTGGGGGCCAGGGCGCGGGCAATGCCTACCCGCTGCCGCTGCCCGCCGGAAAATTCGTGCGGGTAGCGATTGGCCACGGCTACATTTAGCCCGACCATATTCAGCAACTCTTTCACCCGCTGCCGCCGCTGCGCGCCATCCCCCAGCCCATGCACCCGCAGCGGCTCCTCGATAATCTCACCCACTGTCATGCGTGGATTCAACGAGGCATAGGGGTCTTGAAAGATGATCTGCATTTGCCGGCGGAAGGGTTGCATTTCCGAATCGGACAGGGTTGCCAGATTACGGCCGTCCAGCCAGATTTCGCCCGCCGACGGCCGTAACAGCCGCAGCAGCAACCGCCCGGTGGTAGATTTGCCACAGCCGCTTTCGCCCACCAGCCCCAACGTCTCGCCGGGCAAAATATCAAAATCCACGCCATCCACAGCCTGCACCAGCCCCACCGTCTGCCGCCGCCAGCCGCGCCGGATGGGGAAATACTTCTTCAAGCCGCGTACTTGCATCAATGGTTCAGTCATCGGTGATCTCCGCAGAGATAAACTCTTTGGAACGATAATCAAATAACTTACAGAACTGAGATTAGAGATTAGAGATTGGAGATTAGTCCTATCTCTAATCTCCAATCTCCAATCCCCTGTAGGTTATTTACTCCGCGTTCCTAAGGGTTTCGGAAACCCTTAGGCTCTGGGCAGCCTGGCGCACTTCCGGCCAGCGCCAGCAGGCAGCATAGTGGTCACGGTCAATCAGTTCCAGCAACGGCCGTTTTTCCCGGCACGGTGCTTCCACAAACGCACAGCGGTCGGCAAAGGGGCAGCCTTTCACTTCCGTCAGCAAATCGGGCGGCGCGCCTTCAATTGCCCGTAGTCGCTGCCGTTCCTGTTGGTTTACCTTTGGCAGCGATTCCAGCAGCCCCAGGGTATACGGGTGGCTGGTTTGTTCATACAGTTCCAGCGCCGGGGCCATCTCCACAATAAACCCGGCATACATCACCGCCACCCGGTTCACCAGGCTGGCTACCACGCCCAAATCATGCGTAATCCAGATGACGGACATGCCCAGCTCCGCTTTGAGTTCTTTAATCAGCGTCACAATCTGCGCCTGAATGGTCACATCCAGCGCCGTCGTCGGTTCGTCGGCAATCAGCAGCGCCGGGCGGCAGGCCAGGGCCATGGCGATGTTCAGCCGCTGCCGCTGCCCGCCGGAAAACTGGT
>JAHBVI010000161.1 GCA_019637635.1 Anaerolineae bacterium | reverse complement strand
CGAACCGGGGGCGGTGGTGACGTACACGGTACACATCACCAACACGGGCAATGCGGCCGACAGTTTCACGCTGAATATGAGCGGGAACGTCTGGATGACACACGTGGAACCGCTGACGGTGACGCTGGCTGCCGGCGAGGGCACGGCCGTGCAGGTGACAGTACACATTCCCGGTGATGCGGCCAATGGGGATGACGATACGGTGACGATTACGGCCGTGTCCGACAATGACCCCTCCGCCACTGCCAGTGTAGACCTGACCACAACGGCCACTGTGCCCGTAGCGCCGGGTTACACCATCTATCTGCCCATCATTTTGAAACCGTAAGAATGCAATTGGGTAATTGGGTAATTGGGTAAATTACCCAATTACCCAATTATCCATAGCCCCCCGGCAGGGTAAAGTAAAAGGTGCTGCCCTGCCCCATCTCGCTTTCTGCCCCCACCTCTCCGCCCAGTTTGTGAATAATGCGTCTGACAATGGAAAGCCCCAACCCGTAGCCCTGGGCGCGTGTCTGATTCAGGCGGGTAAATTCGGTGAACAGGGTATTTTGGTCAGAAGGGGAAAGGCCACGACCGTTGTCCTGCACCCAAAAACGTACCATGCCATCCGGCTGTAAAACGCCGCCGATGGTCAGGCGGGGTGGTTGGCCGCCATATTTCAGACCATTGCTCAGATAGTTCACCCACACCTCTTCTACCCAGGGCGCATACCCCATGGCTTCCGGCCAGACAGGGGGCATGGTAATCTCGGCATCGTATTCGGCCACCATATGCGCCAATTGCCGTAGCGCCTGGCTGACTACCCCGGCCATATCCAGGCGCGTGGGCTGCACCTCTTCTTTGCGCAGCGAAGCCAGCAGCAGCAGTTCATTGATAATGTTGACCTGCTTCTGCACATTGCTCTGCACCAGTGCAAATTGCGCCGTCAGGTCATCCAGGCCACGCGCCGCCAATTCATCGGCAATCAGTTCCGTGTGCCCCACTATAACCGCCAACGGCGCCTTGAGGTCGTGAGCGACGGTATGGGCATAGGCTTCCAGGTCGTTATTTTGTTCTTGCAGGTTTTTTTGCAGGCTGCGAAGGGTGAGATGGGTGTGCAGGCGAGCCAACACCAGTTCCATTTGCAGCGGTTTGGTGATGTAATCTACCGCGCCCATTTCCAGCCCTTTTACTTCGTAGTGGGTGTCGTGTACGGCCGTCATAAATATGACCGGTGTGTCCCGGTGCGCCAGATGGGCTTTGATGTGGCGCAGCGTTTCATACCCATCCATGCCGGGCATCATAATATCAAGCAGAATAATATCGGGGCGGGTGTGGTGCAGCCGTTCCAGGGCGCTGGCGCCATCCTGGGCCACAATGACATGATAGCCGGCAGCTTGCAGCGCCTCGAATAAGAGGGATAAATTGGTACTGTTATCATCTACGATGAGGACTTTCGTTTTGTTCATCCGTTCAACACAATGAAGGAAGGCTGACGGCAACTATTTTTGTTCCGGCTGCAAAACGGCCGTCAACAACTTTTGCAGTTCGTTCACTTGAAAGGTACCGGCCAGATGGTCAATTTCCTGCAAAAATGGCCGGTATTGGGGATGTGTTTGGGCCAGGTGGTTGACTGTATGCCGAATGGCGGCAATGTCGCCCTGTAAGGTTTGGGTATATAACCTGGTTAATTCTGCCGGAGGCGGAACAGCATCTGGGGGCATGGCAGCCGGGTGGTCAGGTTCGGCGAGGGGCATCTGGGTAACGGCCGTGTCCCTCACCCCACTTTGCACCAGCGGTAATGGCAAGGCAAAGGTGAATTTACTGCCCATGCCCACAACACTGTTCACCTTTAATTCTCCACCCATTCGCTCAATCAGACTGTGGCTGATTGCCAGACCCAAACCTGTGCCTTCGGCGCGCTGCTGCGGCCCACCTAGCTGGTGAAATGGTTCAAAAATACGGTGTAAGTGGGCCGATTCAATGCCAATGCCCGTGTCTTCAACCGTAAACTGAAGCCAGGCCGGTGAAGCGGCCAGGGGCGATGATTCCAGCCGTTCCACCCGCAGCGTAATCTGACCATGCGGCGTGAATTTGACGGCATTGCCCAACAAATTGATCAACACCTGTCGCAATCGTTTTTCATCCCCGACGACGGCCGTTGGCAAATCCTGCTCCTGAAACACAAATGTCAATCCTTTTTCCTCAGCCCGCACCCGAATCATACCCCCAATTGTCCGCAGAAAAGGCCCCACTTCAAAGGGCGCCAACGCCAATTCAAACCGGTTCGCCTCAATTTTTGCCAGGTCTAGCAAATCGTTGATCAGCATCAGCAAATGCTGGCCGCTTTGCTCAATAATCGTCACCTGGTGCTGCTGCCGTTCGGTCAGGTTCTCACCCTTTTTGAGCAGTTGCGTATATCCCAGTACCCCGCTCAAAGGCGTTCGCAGCTCATGGCTCAGGGTGGCTAAGAACTGGCTTTTGGCCCGGTTCGCCGATTCCGCCGCTTCTCTGACCTGCTGCGCTTCTTTATACAGCCGGGCGTTGCGAATGGCTACAACCGCCTGGTTAGCAAACAATTGGGCTATTTGCGCCGATTTTTCATGGTAAGCCCCCTCTGTAAAACTATCAGTAGTAATAACGCCGATCACATCATCCTCTGCCAGCAAGGGCACAGCCATCCAGCTACGAATCTGGCTCACATGTTCCCATTGCCAGTCCAGCCGCCAGTTGAGGTCCTGGCGCGTATCCGGTATCACATAGGGCTGCCGGGTATAAAGCGGGTAATACGTGAGGTCATCATATGACTGGTGGCTAAAATTCCCCTCTTCAGGTTCTCCAAAAACAAAACTGCCGTAATGCACCAGATCATCCCCTTCACGCAGGAAGATACCGGCGCTGTCATAGGGGATCACCCGGCGTAGTTGCTGCAAAATCCGAATAAGCAGCGGGCGCATCTCCAGACCACTGTTGATGATCAGCGCCACCTCCTGCAAACTTTCGGCCATCTCTTTGGCTGCCTGCTGTTCGGCCAGCAGGCGAGCATTTTCGAGCAGGCTTTGTTGCAAAGCCTCATTGGCCTGGCGTAAGGCTGTTTCAGCCTGTTTGCGCTCCGTAATATCCCGCACCGTACTCAACACATGTTTTGGTTTGCCGGTCTCATCTAACACTTGCAATGGATTGATTTCTACCCAAATGCGCGTGCCATCTTTTCTGACCATCACGCGCTCATAAAGGGGGACGGAGCGGTGCGCCAGCAAGCGACTGGCTACTGTCTGTGTTTCTTGCCACGTCTCCGGGAGGACAATTTTTTTGATGGGCATGCCAATCAATTCTTCAACCGTATAGCCTAACAAGTCGGCCGCCTGCTGATTGACGGCATAATGAATCATCTCTTCGGTGCCAATGGTCAGGTCGGGGCCAATAATAAAAATGGCGTCATTGGTCTGGTTAAAGAGCGCCTGATAATGGCGGTCATGTTCCCGTAATGTTTCTTCTACCTGCGCTCTTTGGGCAATTTCCTGTTCGAGGACGGCCGTATAACGTTGTATTTGCTCATGCAGCCGGGCATTCTGAATGGCGACGGCGGCCTGGGCGGCTAATACTTTCAGCAACTGTACCTGTGTGGGCGTGAACGATTGGCCTTCGGGAGCGGCTACCAGCAAAATGCCCAACATCTCCCCCGTGCGTTGAATGGGAAAGCCGGCCAGGGCGCGATGTTGAAGAAAGGGTACCAGATGCGGGGCACGGCCGTGCCAATTGGCATAATCCTCTACAATCATCACCTCCCCCCGTTCCCATACCTTCCCGGCCAACCCTTCGCCACGCGCCAACTCGATGGTTTCATTGGCCCGGCCGGCCCGAATGGTTGCCGCAATTTGCAGCCGCTCCCGGCCAGGCTGGCACAAATAGAGACCGCCAATATCCGTTTCCAGCATATTTGCCACCAGATGGATAATTTTTTGCAGCAGTTTGCTCAGGTCTAGCTCGGCCAGCAGTTCCAGCCCGCCTTGCAACAACTCCTCCACTGGAAGAGGGTGCTGCATGGGGGAATCGTGTGATGGTGGGTTCATAATAGGGTAGAGCCAATGGTCAAGATTGGCCTGACATTTTCAATACCGTCGGTTGTCAAAATGTTGTCTTCTGTTGGCAAAGACGGTTGGTTCACGCTGCAAAGCTGACGACAATTACCGGCAAGTATACCATTCCCTTCGTAGATGGCAGATAATCCTTTGGTCATTGGGTTTACACGGCCGTTTGAAGCAACACCCCTTCACAGGTTACAATGTCACCATGATTATTTTACGCACCCCAGACCACCGCTTTGAAAATCTGCCCGATTTCCCCTTTGCGCCCCACTATGTAACGCTGAAGGATGTCCGGCTGCATTACCTGGATGAAGGCGAGGGCGAAACCATCCTCTGCCTGCACGGGCAGCCCAGTTGGAGCTACCTCTACCGCACTATGATTCCGCCCCTGGCGCAGCGCCACCGCGTCATTGCCCCCGACTTTCCCGGCTTTGGCCGCTCTGACAAATATGCCGACCAGTCAGCCTACTCTTTCCACATGTTCCTGGAAACATTGGTGGCTTTCATAGAAAAGCTGGATTTGCAGGAGATGACGTTGGTTTGCCAGGATTGGGGCGGTATGTTGGGGTTAACGGCCGTGTCCCAACACCCTGACCGTTTTGCCCGCCTGGTTATTATGAACACCGGCCTGCCCGGCGGCGAGCCAATGCCGGAAGCATTCCTGCGCTGGCGCGCCTTCTGCGAAAAATTCGGCAATCGTATCCCGGTGGGGCGCGTCATCCAGGGCGGCACGGTTAGCGAACTGCCCGATGAGGTATTGGCCGCTTACGAAGCGCCATTCCCCGATGAATCATTCAAAGCAGGTGTGGCCGCCTGGCCGCTGTTGGTGCCCACACACCCTGACGATCCCGGCGCAGCCGAGATGCGGGCGGCGCGCAAAGTGTTGGCCGAATGGCAAAAACCGGCCCTCATCCTCTTTTCAGACAGCGACCCCATTACGGCCGGCGGCGATTTGTGGTTCCGCCGGCTGATGCACATTCGCCAGGCTGACCAGCCGCGCACCATCATCACCCAGGCCGGCCACTTTTTGCAAGAGGACAAAGGCGAAGAGATCGCGGCACACATTTTAAACTTCATGGGTGCTTTTTGACAGGAACCCCGCCGCCCGTTATAATCCCTGTTCGCTGTGTGGGTTAACACCACTCCCCACACAAAATTAAAACCACAACCAGCATCCTTGATGCTGGTTATTTTTTGGAGGAACACCATGTACGCAATTGTAGAAAGTGGTGGTCGGCAATACCGCGCCGAAGCGGGGAACAGCTTTGTAACCGAAAAGCTGCCCTACGAAGTCGGTGAGCAGATTGAAATGAATAATGTACTGCTCCTGGCAAACGGCGATGAGGTCAAGATCGGCCAGCCCACCATTGAGGGCGTCTCTGTGAAAGCAACTATTGTGGAGCAGTTTCGCGGCGAAAAGATTTTTGTGTGGAAATATAAGCCCAAGAAGCGGTACCGCCGTCGTCGGGGCCATCGTCAGCAATATACCCGTGTGCGGGTAGATGAGATTGTGACAGGTTAGGAGAGTGTATTATGGCACATAAGAAAGGGGCCGGTTCAAGTAAAAACGGCCGTGACAGTCATTCAAAACGATTGGGCGTGAAACGCTTTGGTGGGGAGTTTGTTATCCCCGGTAATATCATCGTCCGGCAGCGTGGCACCCAGTTTAAGCCCGGCGAAAATGTGGGCATTGGCAAAGATTTCACCATTTACGCGATGGTAGATGGGCAGGTGACGTTTGAAGAGCGGCACGGCCGTAAATACATCAGCGTCTATCCGGTGGAAAGTTAAGGGAGCGCCGCCATGAAAAGTGATATTCATCCCAAATGGTACCCGGATGCCAAAGTGCTGGTGGAAGGCGAAGTCGTGATGACCGTCGGTTCCACTGTGCCCGAAATCCGGTTGGAAATCTGGTCAGGCACCCACCCGTTTTACACCGGGCAGCAGCGGTTGGTAGACACCGAAGGGCAGGTAGACCGGTTTATGCGCCGTTTGCAGAAACGGGATTCGATGGTGAAACAAGTTGAAGTGCGCGAAGAAAAAGCCAAACCGGTGAATTTAAGCGTAGACTCGATGTCTTTGGGCACACGCGCCGAAAAGGCATTGGAAGAAGCCGGCGTCACCACGGTTGGTGACGTGCTGCAACTGTTGCAGCAGGGTGAAGATGCGCTGTTGGCGCTGCCCGGCATTGGTCAGAAGGCGCTCATTGACATCAAACGTTTCCTGCGCGCTGAAGGGCTGATCGAGTAGTAAACCCGCGAAGGACGCGAACGACGCGAAGAATAAAAGCATTAAAAAGCAGATGCGGTGACGTGTCTGCTTTTTTTGTACTCAGGTGTTCAGGTGTTCAGGTGCTCAGGTGTTTACGTGGACACATAAACACCTGAACGCCTGAACACTTTCTTTTGGAGAAGCCTATGACCACACATACACACGGCCGTCTGGAAGTCATTTGTGGCAGCATGTTTAGCGGCAAAACGGAGGAACTCATCCGCCGCCTGCGCCGCGCCGGTATTGCCCGGCAAAAGGTGCAGGTATTCAAGCCGGCCATTGATGACCGCTACCATGTGGAAAAAGTAACCTCGCATAATGGGCTGGCGTTTGAAGCGCAGCCGGTACAGGATGTGCAAGAGATTTTGTCCCGGCTGGAACCGGACACAACGGTGGTAGCCATTGACGAGGTGCAGTTTTTTGACACGACTGTTATCCCCCTCTGTGAAACGCTGGCCAACCAGGGCAAACGGGTTATCTGCGCCGGGCTGGATACCGATTTTCGCGGCGAACCCTTTGGCCCCATGCCCGGCCTGATTGTACGCGCCGAAACGGTAGACAAACTGCACGCCATCTGCGTCATTTGTGGGGAGGAAGCCAACCGCACCCAACGCTTGATTGACGGCCGTCCCGCCGCCTATGATGATCCCGTGGTGCTGGTGGGCGCCGCCGAAGTGTATGAAGCCCGCTGCCGCCACTGCCACCAGGTGTCCCCGGCGAAGAATAGTAATTGAGTAATTGGGTAATTACCCGGTAATTACCCGGTTACCCAATTACTCAATTACCCAATATCATGATCCCCAACTTATACGACCACATCGAACGAGTGTTTATTGACGAAGCGCAGCTTCAGGCGCGCATTGAAGAAATAGCGCGGCAAATTGAGGCCGACTATGCCGAAATGGACGATTTGCTGCTCATCTGTGTCTTAAAGGGCGGCTACATCTTCCTGGGAGACTTGAGCCGGGCGCTGCGACGGCCGCACGCCCTCGACTTCATGGGCGTCTCCAGTTACGGCAGTGGCACCCGCAGCAGCGGCGCGGTACAAATTATCATGGATTTGAAGCAGCCCATTGACGGCCGTCACGTTCTCATCATCGAAGACATTATTGACAGCGGCCGTACCCTCAGCTACCTGCGCCAGAATTTGCTGGCCCGCCAGCCCGCTTCCCTGAAAATCTGCACCCTGCTCAACAAACCTTCCCGCCGCGAAATAGACGTGCCCATTGATTATATCGGCTTCGACATCCCCGATGAATTTGTGGTTGGCTACGGCCTGGATTTTGACGAGCTATACCGCAATTTACCCTTTGTCGCTATCCTGAAGCCGGAGATATTTGCCCATTTGAGAGCGTGATGTGGCGTCATTGGTCATTAGTCATTTGTCATTAGCGGACGAGTGACGAGTAATCAGTGATCAGTGACGAGTGACCAATGACGGATCTGCAACCGTATGCGGGCCGCTGGGTGGCCCTGGTGGGGGAAGAGGTAGCCGGGATTGGCTACACGGCCGTAGCCGCTGCCCATGCTGCCCGCCGCAGCCGCCCCCGTGACCGGTTCACCCTGCAATTTGTGGAACCGCCCGGCGGACGGCCGTTGCCCTTGCCCGCGCTTATGGAACAGTTACGGCCGTTGTTTGCCCAGGAAAACGACCCCATTTACCTGGTAGGCGGCGCGGTGCGGGATGCCCTGTTGGGCCAGGTGAGCTACGACCTGGACTTTGTGCAGCCCGCCGGCGCCGTCAAACTCAGTTTCCGCGTGGCCGATGCCTTAGGCGTGCCCGCCTACGTGCTGGACAAAGAGCGAGACACCGGGCGCGTCATTTTGCCGGACAACCACACTTATCTGGACTTTGCCTGTTTTCGTGGCCCTGATCTGGCAGCGGATTTGGTCAGCCGTGACTTCACCATCAACGCCATCGCCCTGCCCGCCGCCGCCCACACAGACGCCAGCCTGATTGACCCCACCAACGGCCGTGCCGACCTGCAAGCCAAAATGATTCGCCACATCCACGACCGTTCCCTGCTGGATGACCCGGTACGCACCTTACGCGGCCTGCGGCTGGCGCTGCGGTTGGGGTTCACGCTGGCCCCGGAAACGGCCGTAGCCATCGCCAACGCCGCGCCGCAGTTAACGGCCGTGTCCACCGAACGCATCCGTGACGAACTGCTGAAACTGCTGCAAACAAACCAACCTGATGAAGCCGTACACCAAATGGCCGCATTGAATTTACTGCCGGTCATCTTGCCCGAAATTGCCGCCGCAGCCGGCGTTACGCAATCACCGCCCCACCACGAAGATGTGCTGACGCACACCATTTCTGTGCTGCGCTGGCTGGTGCAGGTAGAAGGGGCGCTCATCGGTGCGGCAGATGATCCGTCCTCTGCCCTCGGCGATATACACAACCGGCTGGCCGTTTATGCCCCCGGTTTGCAGGTACACTGGCAGCGGGTGGTGGATGGGGGGATAAAAGGGGGGGGACTGCTCCGCCTGGGCGCGCTCTACCACGACGTGGGCAAACCGGAAACGAGAACGTTAGACGAGAATGGGCGCATTCGTTTCTTCGACCACGACCAACAGGGCGCGGCCATCACGGCGCGGCAGTTACACCGGCTGGCGCTGAGTAACGACGCCGTCAGCCACGTGCGGCGCATCGTTGCCGGACACATGCGGCCGCTGCTGCTCGCCCAAAGTGGGCGCCCCCTTTCCCGCCGCGCCGTCTATCGCTATTTTCGTGCCACCGGTTCGGCCGGGCTGGATATTGCCATCCTCTCCCTGGCCGACCACCTGGCAGCCCGCAACGGCCCTGGCGAGGCGGCCGAATGGGAACGGCTCCTAAGCGTCGTGTCCCAATTGTTAGACCACTACTTTACCCGGTATGAGGAAACGGTTGCGCCGCCGCTGTTGGTCAACGGCCGTGACCTCATCACCGAACTCCAAATCCCCCCCGGCCCCGAAATCGGCCGCCTGCTCCGCCTTATTCAGGAAGCACAGGCCGCCGGTGAAATCCACACCCGCGACCAGGCCCTCGCCCTCGCCCGCCATGTCCACTCGTAATATGGCAAAAGTGGCGGAGGGGATGTGAAATACGGCCGTATCCCCACTACACCACAAAAACACCGTTGACGGCCGTGTACCCCTCTGCTGTGGCCGCCTCTCAGCCCCAGAAGACCACGCCCCAGCAGGCGGGGGAGTGATGGTGGAGACTGTTTGTTTTGGCCGGGCATTTGTGCAGCGGGCCAAATCTGAAGGCGAGAACCCCCTGTATTACGTTTTAGGCCAGACAGATGCCGGACGGCACCTCTTTTGTGTTATTGTTCAGTTTCCAGATGGAAATGGCTATCCGGTCACTGCTCGACCGATGACCGACAACGAAAAACGTCGGTTTCAAAAATGGCGAAGAAAATGAAAAAACAACAACTACCACAGACCGACTCGATTGAGGAACTGGCCCATTTTTGGGACACCCATGATCTGACCGAGTTTGAAGATGAACTGGAAGAAATCGTCGAACCTGTCTTTGTGCGGGAAACGGCCGTGACTATTCGGTTGTTACCAGAAGAAGCAAAAGCCATCAAAAGAATCGCCTCGTCACAGGGTGTTCCTGATTCAGACCTGATCTACCGATGGGTTCAGGAGCGGTTGCAGACGGCTTGATCCGTCCCCACCCCACCACAAAAAAACACGGCCGTCACTGTTGACGGCCGTACTCCCCCATTCACTCCCTACACCAATGCACTATTACCTCCATCCGTTTATCCGCTTTCCCCATCCGTTGCCCTGCCTGGGATGGTACACCTGGAAATGATGATGAACGAAATGCGGGGGTACGGCCGTTGGCAAACAGGCCGGAATGTGTCAAGGGTTTTGAGACACCAAACGCTCGCCCGGCTGATGGAAATGTGGATAACTGGAACAGCCCCGTTACCTACAATTCCACAGCCGCTAAGACGACGGCCATGCCCCCACCCTTCTCATCAATTTCATCGGGGTCGGCAACGGCCGTGTCCCCTTATCTCTCTCATGTGACAAAACGAATGCGGTACGGCCGTGACCGCCACTTGCTTTCTTCAGGGGCATGCGAACCGGCCACAACAGGGGCTAGTGTGTACTGAAAGCAGGCTAACGCCACCATCAGCCGCGCTGGCGCGGGTCACCAAAACCTTTGCCCATCACCAAATAGCTGGCCGTCCGAGGCATCGCGCCAGCGTCGGCTGCATGGGTTGTTAGCAGGCAAAAAATATACTCGCTCAATATATTGGCAAAACTACCATATTATGATAGTCTATACACAAACATCTTAGTGGCGATTATCAGTTAATATGGGTGATTCTAATGGGCCAAAAATACAAAGCTGTATACTTTGCAGATACGCCAACAGATAGCGCGAGCAAAAAATCTCTGACAATCGCGTTTGGCAAGAAGGCAACTCAAATATATGACAAAATCAAAGATTTTTCTAGTGCTGAGATTCGCCAATTATTAGGAACAGATAGTTATCAGGAATTAGTAGATGCCGCACAAAATGTAGACTTGCCTGTAAACACTTACTGTTTACGGAATATCAAACAATCCCTTCAAACCATAAAAGAGCAACAAGCTCAACTTTCTTTACCTGGAATTCCCCAACAGACTCAGTTGTTCGATCCTGTATCGGTTACTTTCAAAGGGGGAGCAAAAGACCCATTCGTGCGGTGGTATTCATATTTGGAGGGTTACTCTCCCCAATTTGTGAAAACAATCCTTGAAAAGTACGCTCCTCATTCAACAAGCGTACTTGATCCTTTTGCAGGTACAGCAACAACAGCTTTTGTTGCTTCGCAATTAGGCAAAACAGCCTATTTTTGTGAGGTTAACCCTGTACTTCAGTTTGTTAGCTTGACAAAAGTAGCTGTTCGACGATTAGACCAAAAACTACGGAATCAACTTGCCAAAGATTTAATGTTGCAATGCAACAGATTGTTGACACTGACAACTATTCGGCCCGATTTAGCATTGGCCAAAGCATATGAAAATGTATTTGGTGCAAGCGTGTTTTTTAGTGAGCAAGTGTATGATGAGGTTCTTCGTATTCGCTCTTGGATTGATGGAATAGCTTCAACCCAACCGTTGTTGGCTGACTTGTTGACAGTCGCAACCTTATCGGCTCTTGTACCTGGATCAAATATGAAGAGAGCAGGTGATTTACGATATAAAACCTCTAAAGAATTAACAAAACATCAGCCTTCTTTAGTGGGGCTAATTCGTGAAAATATCTCTCAAATCGCTCATGACATCTTGGATTATGATAATGGACTACAGACACAACCTCTATTGTTGTGCGAAAACGCGAAATCTTTAGAGTTTGTGCCACATTTGGGTGTGGATACGGTGATCACAAGCCCACCTTATGTAAACGGCACCAATTATTTCCGTAACACGAAAATTGAACTTTGGTTTTTACGATGTTTGCTACAGGAGGGGGATTTAACAAAATTCCGCTCGGAAGCGGTAACAGCAGGAATAAATGATGTAACAATCGCAAAAGTGCCTGACCGCTCTCATCAAGTAGTTCAAGAAGTTGTAGATGCGCTTTCTGAAAGTGCTTATGATTCGCGTATACCGCGTATGGTTTCTAGTTATTTCCATGAAATGAGCAACATCTTTCGATCAATCCGGGGACACTTGAAGACGAATGCAATAGTGGCTATTGACATTGGTGATTCCGCATATGCGAGTGTGCATGTGCCGGTTGACAACTTGCTTTCTACGTGCATGGGTGAATTGGGTTTTTTGCAAGAAGATAAAATCACATTGCGGCAACGCCGCTCTCGCGGTGGTATGCTACTAAGTCAATCTCTGCTCGTTTTTCGATACAAACCTAGTGAACCTGTTTACTATGTAAGCAGACTTGTTCACCCGTGGAAAGTCCAATGGGACAATTTCAAAGACACCTTACCACATCAACAGCAACCATATGCAAAAAGGAATTGGGGGCACTCTCGCCATTCCCTATGTTCTTATCCAGGTAAACTCAAGCCAGCAATTGCGCATCACCTTGTAAAAGCGTTTGTTCCGCCAGGCGGTAAATTGTTGGATCCATTTGCAGGAGTCGGGACCATTCCTTTTGAAGCTGCTTTGCAAGGAAAACAGGCTTATGGTTTTGACATCAGTCCTGCGGCTTTCGCGATTGCAAATGCAAAGGTTCAGCAACCCGACAGTGATGAATGTTCCTGTGTGCTTGAAAATCTAAGACAATATTTTTTACAAAATACTCCCACAGCCCAAGAGCTTGCCGAAGCTAAAGAATTTGGCTTCAATGGTAGGCTTATTGAATACTTTGAAGAAAACACCCTAAATGAGGTCTTGTTGGCCCGTCGTTATTTTCTGGAGAATCCGCCCGAATCAGTTGCACAATGGTTTGTGATGGCTTCTTTACTGCATATTCTACATGGGAATCGCCCTTATGCTTTAAGTCGGCGCTCGCATCCTATTACTCCATACAAACCGACGGGAGATTTTGAATACCGCTCATTGATTCAGCGTTTAACAACAAAAGTAGAACGAGGTTTAGAGGAAAGATTACCCGAGGGATTCCGTTCTGGCAAAATGTATTTCCTTGATGCAACACATTGGTGGCCGAGAGAAATCGACGATCTAGATGCAATTATCACATCCCCACCGTTTTTTGACAGCACAAGATATTATTTGGCGAATTGGCTACGATTGTGGTTTGCGGGGTGGTCCAAAGCTGATTTTGAGACAAGACCGCAAGGATTTGTTGATGAACGTCAAAAAATCAGCTTTGATGTCTATGTACCACTTTTGCGTCAGGCACGTGAGCGACTAAAACGCGATGGGGTGGTCATTTTGCACTTGGGAAAAAGTGTTAAATGTGATATGGCAAATGAGTTGCAACGTTTAGGCAAACGATGGTTTCGGTCAGCGGAAATATTCGATGAAAGTGTGATTCACTGCGAATCGCACGGTGTTCGTGATAAGGGAACGGTTACATCTCATCAATATCTGGTGCTATATTAGCCAGAGTTGTCCTTTGCCCGAATGACTCGTTGATATTCTGTATCTGCTTGACGAACCCAAGCAGGTGATACAGTTGTGGAGTTTTTAAAGAAATCAAACCCTTCGTGTTGTAGAATCCGGTTACGAAGCTTGATTATTTCTGGCATATATGCAGCATATTTTTGTAAAAGCGCGTCAACAACTTTGGAATCTTGGAGATGTTGGAGCGCAGCAGGGTTATAGTGAGGTTCGGCGATCAACACATCGTACTCAATTCCAGTTAACACTGCTAATCGTTTTAGTTCATTGTTTGAGTAGTATTCAGAAGGCCATCTTCCAGATTTCTCGCCATTATGATCGCGACAGAGTAAGGTTGCGTTTTCAGATGTTAAAGGCCAAAGATAAACAGCCGGTAAAGTGTGATCAAGCGGCCGTTCTTTTGCTGTTACATTCCGCAAATCCTTTCCACACTTGAAACATCGATATCCGAATCTTTCATGGATTTGTTTGCTATCAATTTTGATACCTCCTGACAAATCCAAGTACATGCGCCGCTTTTGGGCAGCTTCGCGATGCTGATCAGTTAGTCGGGTTTGGTTTTTAATGGTGTTGTAAACTTTTTTGCAGAGACGACACTCACCTTGCCTGCCTGATTTTCTTGATTGATGGAGATCGAATAAGTGAAGGGGCTTGATAGTGTTACAAATGATGCAGTATTTGTACTCTTGTGCTTCTTGGATGTAATCGTCGTGCAAAATAGTAAATTGACCAGTTTCTATAACAGTAGGAGGTGATGAACGAGTATCAACCAGATCGTAGTCATAAAAGTTTGATTCATCTCCTGAACGCATGATTGTGTTGCAGGTTGGACAGATTATCTCGAAATCATCTCCGATTTGATCGCGTTGAATGAAGATAAACTCTTGGCATTCGCTATTCAGGCATTGGAAACCTTTGAAAACAGTGTCTCCCATACCCCTTACATGGTCAGCTCTTATTTGGTCGGTTTTTACAACCTTTGTATATGGTTTACGTCTAGCCACTGCACACCTTAGAAAGTTTTTGCAATTGTAATGGATTTATTATGTATAGCATCAAATTGAATTTGTGGGCTAGACGACAGTATATGTGTATGCCTGCTAACGATAAAGGATTGATGCGGCGCGGTCAGACGAAACCTAAAATGACCAT
>JAHBVI010000160.1 GCA_019637635.1 Anaerolineae bacterium | reverse complement strand
GGGGTGAGGGGGTGAACAGGTGAGCAGGTGAGGGGGTGAGCAGGTGAGGAGGTGAGCAGGTGAGGGGGTGATTTTTGAGTCTCCAATCTCCCAATCTCTCATTCTCTCAATCTCCCAATTACTTTTCCTCTTTAACCACCACCCCCATATCATCCAGTTGCAGCAGGTGGTTGCCGGTGGGGTGGGTAAGGGTGAGTTGGCGGGTGTGCAGGTTGAAGTGGAAGGGTTGGGTGGTTTCGTCGCCATTTTCGGAAATGAACACAAGCGCGCCCCACACGGCCGTGTCATCCCGTCCTCGTAAGCGCAGCGTCGCCCCCTGCCAGCGGCAGTAATAGACCAGTGGTTTCATGCGGTGGCGTTTATTCTCCCCCGGCTAATTCCATGAAGAAATAGGTGGAAACGTCCACAATTTTTTCCGGGTCCAATTCAACCAACG
The DNA here is from genome assembly GCA_019637635.1 of Anaerolineae bacterium. Lineage (GTDB taxonomy): Bacteria > Chloroflexota > Anaerolineae > Promineifilales > Promineifilaceae > CAADGU01. Next base: position 14,204 of record JAHBVI010000160.1, on the reverse strand, counting down.
CACCGTTTTCCTCGCGGTAAAACTCATATTCGTCCCCCACTTCTTTGACGTGGATGGTTTCGCCTTCATATTCAAATGTCCAGCTTTTTTCGTTGCTCATTGGTGTTTCTTTTTCCCCTTTTAGTTCCAACGCTGCCGGTGGACCTCAATGACATTGGGCAGTGTTTCAAATTTTTGCATCAACCAGTTGAGCTGCGCCAGACTGGTGACTTCAACCTCCAGAAAAACAGTGGAAATGCTGCTGGCGGTTGTTGTTTTGGCGCGGGGGCTGTTTATTTTTTGCCCCCGCAAAATGTTTACGATGTCCTCAATCAGACCGGGGCGGCGATAGGCTTTGATGACAATGGGGATGGGAAAGGTTTCTGATTCTGCGCCCCAGGCGACATCTTCTATGATCCGCTCTCGTTCGGTGGCATTTTCTATTTCTTTGCAATCGCGCCGATGGATGGTAATGCCCTGACCGCGCGTAATAAAACCGACAATGGGTTCAGGGGGGATGGGTTGGCAGCAACCGGCCATTTTGGTGGCCAGGCCGCCCACGCCTTGCACGGTAAGACCTTTGGCCTTGGTGGGCCTGGGTTGCAGCAACGGCCGTAACTCATCATCCGGCTTCAAATGACTTTGCATCAGGGCAATGGCGCCGCTGATTTGCGTACTCTGAATGTCGCCAAAGCCCACCTTCGCCAGAAAAACCTCCTCATCCTTATATTTGAGCGCCTGGGCAATGTCTGAAATGGTGTAGGTATTGCTCAGATTCAGCCGCCGCAGTTCGCGCTCCACCACGGCGCGTCCTTGCTGGATGTTTTGTTCCCGCTCCTGGTTGCGGAACCATTGGCGGATTTTGCTGCGCGTGCGCGCCCGCCCAGTGTAGCCCAACACGGGATTCATCCAGTCCCGGCTGGGGCCGCCCCGTTTGGACGTGACAATCTCCACCCGGTCACCTGATTTTAAGCGATAGTCTAGCCCCACCATTTTGCCATTCACCTTGGCGCCCCGGCAGCGATGGCCGACTTCGGTGTGAATCTGGTAGGCAAAATCAATAGGGGTGGAACCGGCCGGCAGGTCTATCAGATCCCCTTTAGGCGTGTAAACGTAGATGCGGTCGGCCAAAACTTCGGTGGCCAGGATTTCGGCATCGGTTAGCGATCCATCGGTGTCACGCAGGGCGGCTAAGGTATCGCGCAGGCCCATAATCCGCCGCTGCACCGAGGAGGAAACGTGGGTGTCATCATCTTCTTTATAGGCCCAATGAGCGGCCACCCCTTTTTCTGCCTCTTCGTGCATGCGCTGGCTGCGGATTTGCACTTCCAGTTTGTACCCCGTTTCCGGGTCGAGTACGGCCGTGTGCAGCGATTGGTAGCCATTACCTTTGGGCGCGGCAATATAGTCATCAAATTCGCGGGGGATGGGTTTCCACAGGCTGTGAACCAACCCCAATACCAGGTAACAGGTGGTGCGGTCTACGTCTTCTTTTTCCTTGAGTGGCAGTTGGGCATAGGCGGTGGGGTTTGACGGCCGTAAAATCACCCGCAGCGCCTGGACATCATAAATCTCATCAAAATCCACATTCTTCCGCACCATTTTGCGGTGAATGGAGTAAATGTGTTTGGGGCGGCCCGTCACTTCGGCGTCAATGCCCAGTTCCTTAATTTTGGCCTGTAATCTGGCAATGCAGCCCTCAATGTAATCTGATCTTTCGGCGCGCCGGTTTGCCAGTTTGGTGGCTATCTCTTTGTACGTTTCCGGTTCCAGGTAGCGGAAGGCCAGGTCTTCCATTTCCCACTTGATCTGCCAGATACCCAGGCGGTTTGCCAGGGTGGCAAACACATTCATCGCTTCCAACGCAATCACACGCCGCTCATCGGCCGGCAGATGGCCGGCCTTGCGTAAATCTTGCAAACAATCGGCCATGCGAATCAGGATGACCCGAATGTCCACTTCGATAATGGTCAAAATGGCGCGGCGGATTTCTTCCAGTGTGGCCGCTTCGGTTTGCTGGTATTTTTGATATTGGGCTTCGGCTGCATAGGCATACAGGTTTTGTAGGCCCTTGATCAGGTTTGTTATCTCGCCGCCAAACTCATTCTTCACCGTTTGCAGGTCTACCTGCGTATGGGGCAGCAGGCAGTCGTGCAGCAGACCGGCGACAACGGTGGGCACGTCACTTTCCAATTGCACCAGAATTTGGGCGACGGCCAGGTCGTGGTCAATATAAAGCTCACCTGATGCCCGGCGACGGCCGTGATGGGCCCGTTCGGCAAAAGCATAAGCCTGGCGCACCTGCCGTGCGGCTTCCCCGTTTGGTAGCAATTCCAGCAAATCTTCCAGGCTAATCAATGTTACCTGCGTCATGGGTTGTCCAAAAAAAAAGGCGTTCCCCTCTTGTGGAGACGCCTATATGCTTTCATCAATCTGGACGCTTATTCAAACTGGGTGGTTGCTTATGCTGCGTTCCCGTTGGCTGATTCATCTGGCGTCTGGCTGCTATCTTCATTATTAAGTTTGCCGGTTTCAGACTTGCCCCGATCCAGGACAATGCGCGCCTGTTCTTGTACACGGCCGGTAGCGGCTTCCATCTGCTGCCGTGTTTGGGCCACCACTTCACTTGCCTGGTCTACATACTGATGGGTGTAGCTGGCGGCTGCGTCCCGATAATGGAGCAATTGTTCTTCGCCGGTGTGTACAAGCTGCTCACTCCTGGCGGCAATTTGGGCGCGTGTTTCGCGCCCGGACTGGGGCGCTAAAATGATGGCGGTGGCGGCGCCGACAAGACCGCCAATCACAAACCCGGCCAGAAAAGCACCTAAATCATTGGATGTATTTTCACTCATGGTTATCACCTCTTTATTACTCCCGGCAGGTCTCCATGACCTGTCAGGTCTTTAATCTACTTGATATTGTTGCGTGGATTGCCAAATAGAGTTTTGATCGCCTGCCGTAATCCGGCAAATTGGGCGCGGGTACGGATGGTCGGCTGTACCACATTTTGGCTGACGAAGTTGGTGGTGCCGCGCAAAGTGCTGACCGTTTCGTTGGTTTTTTCCAGAATGGGTTTGATCTCAAATTCCAGCATGTTGACCAGCCGAATGACCATGATTAACAAGAGCAGGATGACAACGCCAAAAATGCACGATTCCAGGGCCAGGGCAATGATGAGAATGTCGCGGACGGCGGCAATGGTGGTGGCCTGCGTTTGCGCCAGCCAGATGGTGAAGGCAAAAAAGCCGATCAGCAGTAAAATGGCGATACTGGCGATGAGAATGAGTACGGCCGTAGACGGCCCACGCCGCGACCGATTCTCAATTTCCACAGGCACGCCAGGCAGGTAATAGGGAACGCCGGGTGTTGTTTTTTCTGTTTGCATCTGCTCAGATGATTGTGTGTTCATGCTGGTATCCTGACGGCTAGTATATCATTCTTAAGGACAAGTGGCACATGTTCATGCTTTGGTTACAGCCGTGTCCATGATAAAATGCCCTTTGTATCCCACTACTTTAGAAACGGTAATCCCTGAGCCGTAATCAGAAGTCGGATTACGGATTACGGATTACGAAACCCCACAAGGAGATTCCCATGAACCAGGATCGTTGCGTTTTAGTCATGGGGGGCGCCGGGTTGGTTGGGGCGCAGATTGTGCGCACCATTGCCCGCCAGATTGTGCCCCAACGGATAGTGGTTGCCAGCCTGTTTCGCGGTGAAGTGCGCGAATTTCTGCATGACGCACGCAAAGAGTTTCCCCACATTGAATTTATTGGCGCCTGGGGTGACGTTTTCGTGCGCAGTGACTTCATGTTAGAGCGCCGTCTGCGCCTGATGCAAAGCCGCGCGCGCCGCGATGATTTGTACCAGGATTTGTTTGGGCCGCTGGAAGTGGCCTACCAGCGTTCGGCGCTGGTGCAGATGATCCAGCAGTATCGTCCCGACGTGATTGTGGACAGTATCAACACGGCCACCGCCATCAGCTATCAAGATGTGGAATCGCTCAGTAAAAAGACCTACGACATTTTACAGCAACTTCGCCAGATAGTGGATCATCAGGATTTAGCGGCGCTGGATGAACTGGGGCGGGTCATTGAGCAAAACATCAGCATGTTGTTGATTTCGCAGTCGCTGCCCCAGTTGATTCGCCATGTGCAAATGATCCACAAGGCCATGTGCCAGGTGGGCACCCGGCTCTATTTGAAAATTGGCACCACCGGCACCGGCGGCATGGGGCTGAATATCCCCTACACCCACAGTGAAGACCGTCCCAGCGCCAAATTGATGAGCAAGACGGCCGTCGCCTTTGCCCACACCGGCCTGCTTTTTCTGATGGCCCGCACACCCGGCGGCCCTTTGGTAAAGGAGCTAAAACCGGCAGCCATGATCGGCTACCGGCGGGTGGCGTACAAAACGGTCAAGGTGCGCGGCCGGCCCCAATTCCGTTATCAGAGCCAGACGCAGCCTTTGAATGGGGTACTCAACCTGCGCGGTGACGAAGGCCAGTATGACCGGTTGGGCAAATTGCACATGGCCGGCGTGGACACCGGCGAAAACGGCTTCTTTGCGCGGGGCGAGTTTGAAGCCATCACCCACATTAACCAGATGGAATTTGTGACGCCGGAAGAAATTGCCCAACAGGCCGTCTTAGAGATCAAGGGCAGCAACACCGGTTATGACGTGATTGCCGGTATAGACAGCAGCATCATCAATTCCAGCTACCGGGCCGGGGTTTTGCGCCAGACGGCGCTGGACAAACTGGCGCGTATTGAGGAGGAAACAAACAGCCACAGTGTAGCTCTGGGGCAGTTGGGGCCGCCAGAGTTGTCCAAGCTGTTGTATGAGGCGCATTTGCTCAAGCTGAATTACCAGACGCTGCGGCGGGTGATTGCCACGCCGGCCACCGAGTTGGCGGAAACGTTGTATCATTTCGTCCTGGAAAATGAACTGCTGCGCACCCAAATCACCTCCATTGGGGTGCCCATTCTCACGCCAGACGGCCAGCACCTCATTCGCGGCCCCCGGCTAAACATCCCGGAAAGCATTTACCATGAGGCAGCGTTGTCGGCGGAAAATATCAACATATGGGCGGAGAAGGGGTGGGTGGATTTACGGCCGTCTAACCTTCATGCCTGGCAGCAGCGTTTTGACCGCATGACCCGTACCCAACACATGCTGCATACACGCGGCACCTCATCCGTGACCATGCTTACCTATTTGCCAGAAACCATTGAAATCGGCGCGGTGGTGGCCTGGTTGTTTAACAACGATTACGAGGGCTACCGTATAAAATAGGGTATAAGTTGCAAACTTATACACTCCTGATATAACTAGACAGGAAATTGTTTGTAGGAAAACCCTCAACCACTTACCCCAAAATTAACATCTGGTGTTAGGCAGGGGCAGCGCGCGATTGTTCAACGCGCCGCTTCTGAGGGGATGAGCAGTTTCCATAAATTCCAGAAATGAAGTGTAAGGATTGGTTCGTATGACAACAGCACAACCATTTACCGGGCTGGGGATGCCTGTTTTTGCTGCCTTTGGTTGGGCCGGGCAGGACGCCGCCGTCAATTTTGCCCTTGATCAGTTGGAGTCATTTATTCGCACATTACATGCGCGCCTGCCCCGGTCGGTGCAGGCGGAGTTTCCTTATGCCGGGCTGAGCCGCGCTAACCAGACGGTTTATCTGGCGGCCAAAGATGATGTCGAGTCCGACATGCACGTTCTCTTTCATGCCCGGCCCATGAGCCTGGAACTGCAACTAGCGCTCACGGACAAACGGGGGCTTTACAAAGCATTGGCACTGGCCGAAAAACAACCGGCTATGGCCCATCGTCTGATTACGGAATTAGGCTCAGAGTGGTCATTTCGTTTGCAGCAGCAGCAAATAGATGAAGAATCGGGTGAGCGCACCCATTACCAGGATTTGTACAAAGATGGCGTGGTTAATCTGGATGAGGAAACGGCCGTAGCCCTCCTGAGCAAAGCTGCGTATCTTACCGGCGAAGAAAAATGGGTCACGCCCCTGTATGTTAGTCGTCGTTTTAGTTCTGACCAGATATCAGTAATGGGTGTAGTGGTCATTGATGTTGTTACCAAAGAGTTAGAACGTCTGCTGCCCCTTATTCATTTTCTAAATGGGCAGAAAGCGACCAAAAGCGCCAAACCAAAACCAAAAGTCCGCCCCAAACTGAAAACACCGGCCGAATCTACGGCCGTTGCCACCACCACCATCATAGACCCCGACCAGGGTTTCATGTTTGTCACCGACATCAAACCGCTCTATTTGCGCAAAGGCTTCATCAACATGGCCCCAGACCACTGGCCTTTCTTTGCTGTCAGCGCCCGCAGCGAGACCCGCAACGTCACCGTTTATTACGAGGGCGTCTACGACAAAGATTGTTCTGTCTGGCGCATCCAATCAAGCGACATGGTTCGCCTGGTTCTTAGCCCCGGCGTTCACCGCTGGTTTGAAGACAACTTTGAGCAAGGCGACCATGTGCAGTTAAATGTCAAACGGCTGGACAATGACGAAATTCAAATAAGCGTCAAACACTCCGAATAAAAAGCCGTGTGGAACAAAGAAAAGAAGGGCGTTGTTTGCTAAAACAACGCCCTTTTCTTGTTATTTTACAACTCAACAGATCAAGGAGTACAATCACTAAAAACCCGACTCAAGGACATATTATGGCTCGCACGAAAATAGTAGCTACTATTGGCCCCAGTTCCAACAATCCCGAAACCATACGCCGCATGTTGGCGGCCGGCATGACAGTTGCCCGCATCAATTTCTCCCATGGCGACCACGAAGCGCATACCAAAACAGTGCAAATGCTGCGCGAAGTAGCCCAAAGTGAAGGCAAAGTATTGGCCCTTCTCGGTGACTTGCAAGGTCCCAAAATCCGTTTGGGGCATGTAAAGGCTGGTGGCATTCAGCTTCAATTAGGTGAGGAAATTGTTCTCACGCCGCATCGCGGCCAACCGGCAATGATTCATTTGCCACATCCTGATCTGATCACGGCCGTTCAGCCGGGTGCGCGCCTGGTTATTGGCGATGGCGAAGTTGAGTTCACCGTTGCCGAAAAGAAAGACGATACCTTGCGTTGTATGACAACCGTGGCCGGGTTGTTGGAATCTCGTAAAGGGGTCAATGCCCCCGGCACCGATTTGCCGGTTTCCAGCATGACCGACAAAGACCGGGAGGATTTTGAGCTTATCTGTCGCCTGGAATTGGATTATGTGGCGCTCTCTTTTGTGCGCGCAGCGGCCGACATCCACGAACTGCGCGCCATTATGGATGAGAAAGGGGTGCAAATTCCCATTATTGCTAAGATTGAAAAAAGTGAAGCGATTGAGCATCTGGAAGAGATTCGGGATGCGGCTGATGGCATGATGGTGGCGCGTGGTGATCTGGGCATAGAGGTACACCCCCAGGAAGTGCCGCTGCTGCAAAAACGGATCATTCGCGCCTGTAATGATGTGGGCAAACCGGTCATTACCGCTACCCAAATGCTGCAATCTATGGTGGAACATCCCCGCCCCACGCGGGCCGAGGCCAGCGATGTGGCTAATGCCATTTTGGATGGCACGGATGCGGTGATGCTGTCCAATGAAACGGCGAGCGGCCGTTTCCCGGTGGAAGCGGTGCTGATGATGAAACAGATTAGCGAAATTACCGAAACCGCCTTCCCCTACGACATCTGGCGCAGCCGCCGCCAGGCAGTTGTCACTCGTGTAGCTTCGGTGACGGAAGCGATTAGCGCCGCCAGTTGTTCGGTGGCAGAGCATGTGCAGGCCAAAGCGATTGTGAGTACCACCATGTCCGGGCATACAGCCCGGCAGGTAGCCCGCCATCGCCCGCCAACGGCCGTTATGGCAGTTTCCCCTTTGCCCAGTACCCAACGCCGGCTGGCATTGGTGTGGGGCGTAGATTGTGTGTTGGTGCCTAACTTCACCGAAACCGACGAGATGTTGGAGCAAACGGCCGCTGCCATGCGCCAGTTTGGTTTGAAACCAGGAGACCGGCTGGTCATTACGGCCGGCGTCCCCTTTGCCCAAATGGGACAAACTAATCTTATTCAGGTTCATGAAATTACCTGATCAGCATTTGTTTTCCAGCTATATCCGCGTTATCATGGAAACGTACTGTTTCAGTCACCAAAATGCATTTGCATGGGAGAAGATGCAATGGCAACGTCAACAATAAAAGCGCAAAAAGCACAATCAGCGATGTTAAGTGATTTGGATTGGGAACCCCCTGCCGTTAAAAGTATCGAGGACACCGGTTTAACGCATGGTTTCCTGGAAGACCTGGCCTTAAAAATTATGTATTTTCGCGGCCAGTTAACCGGGCACGATATTGCCGAACTGATGCATGTGCCCTTTGCCACCGTGGTGAGTCCACTGATGGATTATTTGAAGCGGGAGCAAATGTGCGAAGTGAAAGGCTCCGGTGGGTTGGGGGCTGCCACCTACAATTATTCCATCACGACCAAGGGCGCGAACCGTGCCCGTGAACAATTGGAACGCACCACCTATGTTGGCCCCGCGCCTGTGCCCTGGGACAATTACATCACCTCGGTAAAAGCACAGAGTGGCAAGCGGTTGAAGGTGAATCCGGCCATCATGCGCAAGGCTTTAGCGCATCTGACTTTGGAAGAGGATGTGTTTCAGAAAATTGGCCCGGCGGCAAACTCTGGCAAATCTATCTTTTTGTATGGCCCCCCAGGGAATGGCAAAACAACCATTGCCGAAGCCATTGGCCGGATGATTCTGACCAGCGATATTTATATTCCTTATGCCATTGAGGTGGATGGGCAGATCATCAATATGTATGATCAGATCAACCATGAAGCGGTGCCGGAGGATAGAGGCGTTACCGGGGCGCTTGGGGGCGCGCGTAAGACGGACGCCCGCTGGCTGCGCATTAGACGCCCGGTCATCATGGTAGGTGGGGAGTTGACGCTGGAGGGGTTGGACCTCATTTATGATCCTATCAATAAGTTTTATGAAGCGCCGTTCCAGATGAAGGCTAATGGGGGCATGTTCCTGATTGATGACTTTGGCCGCCAACAGGTACGCCCGCGTGATTTGCTGAATCGGTGGATTGTGCCCATGGAAAAACAGATTGATTATCTGGCGTTGCATACCGGGCGTAAATTGGAAGTGCCGTTTGAAGTGTTGATTGTGTTTTCTACCAACCTGCCACCGCGTGACCTGGTGGATGAAGCCTTCTTAAGACGTATCCGGCACAAAATTGAAGTGCGCCCACCCACATTTGAAGGGTTTCGGGCTATTTTTATGGCGGTGTGTGAGCGGCGGGGCATTCCGTATGATGAGCAGGCTGTTCGTTATTTGCTGCAAGAGTATTACATTAAACGGAATCAAAAGCTCCGCGCCAACCACCCCCGTGATTTACTGGACCAGATTTTGGATATTGCCCATTATCAGGAGGTAAAACCGCAGTTGACGAAAGAGCTGATTGATCGCGCGGCCGATTCCTATTTTGTGGAGTTGTGATGACGAGAAACTCGCTCATCTGCCAATCGCTAATCTCCTCATAACGGTTTTCCCCGGAGGGTTTCTCATGCGTGTCAAGGTCATTCTGAATCCATATGCCAACCGTTGGCACGCGGGGGAAAAATTGGAGCTGGTGCAGGCGGCGCTCACGGCCGTCAACATCCAGCCAGACATTCATCTTACCCAGGCGGCGGGGGAGGGCACGGCCGTTGCCCGCCAGGCCGCCGCTGAATATGATGTCGTGGTTGCTGCCGGGGGAGATGGCACCATCAACGAAGTGATTAACGGGTTGATTCAGGCCGCCGGCGAAAACCAGACAGTGCCTTTTGGCGTGCTGCCCATTGGCACGGCCAATGATCTGGCCGACACCCTCCCTTTACCCCGCGATTTATCCCAGGCCGCGCAGATTATCGCCGATGGTCACATCCGGCCCATTGACGCCGTGCGCGTCAGCGTGAATCCTGGCGCTGATGGGCGCGATATCGTTCATTACTTTGTCAACAACTGCGCCATCGGCATGGAGCCGTTGGTCACGCTGGAAAACACCAAAATTAAACGCTTGTCTGGCAATGCCCGCTATTTTGTGTCCCTGGTGCGGGCGCTGGTAAAGCTGCGCGCCTGGCAGATGGCGATTCACTTTGACGAGGCCAAGACCTTTAATGGGCCGGCTATCCTGCTGTCGGTGTGCAACGGGCCGCGCACGGGGGGGATTTTCCAGATGGCTCCCGGCGCCTTATTTGATGACGGGGATTTTGACTATATTTTTGCGCCGGACATGCCTAAACGCACGGTGCTGGCTATATTGCCCCGGTTGTTCAAAGGTACCCATATCCAGCATCCACGAGTGCAACACGGCCGTGCCCACACCATCACCATCACCTGCCAACCTGGCACCCCCATCCATGCCGATGGGGAACTAATCGCCGCTGCCGCTACCGAAATTGTCTATGAACTTTTGCCGGGGAAAGTGAAGTTACTGGCGCCGTAGCTGCCGGCTTACCGATTGTCATTCATCTCAGCATACAGCTTGTGCAAATTGGCATAGTGCAGGTCGGAAACCAGTCCGTTGAGGGGGACGCGGGATTTGCCACAACTTTCGATGTCTATTTTTTTCAGCGATTCGGCCGAATTGCCATTGTTGACGATGCGGGTCACGGCCGTGTGGATATTCTGCAGGTAGCTTAAATCACTGTGGATCACCCCCGCAATTTCTCCCCGCAGCACCACTTCGCCATGCCCCTGTACAATAGCCTCCAGTTCCAGGGCCAGTATTTCTTCCAGCGAATGGACCAGGTCATCATGGCTGCCATCAAAAATCGTGGGCACCGGCATCAAATTATCAGAGGCAAATAACACCTGGTTATTCGTCACATAAACCGACAGCAAATCAGGGCTATGCCCCGGCATGTGGCGCAATTCAATCGTTTTGCCGCCCAGGTGAAGCTGCAAGACCCCTTCATCCAAAACAAGATCAGGCAAGACAATCTCCACCTCTGCCAATTCTGTTGCATCCTGTTTTGCCTGGGCCAGCCCGGCCCGCCCAACGGTATGCAGCAGTTCCCGGCACAGCGTATGGCTGACCACCTGGGCCTGGGGAAATAAATAGGTGCCCTGGCTGTGATCGGCATGGTAATGCGTGTTGATCACATAACGCACCGGCATTTTCAGCCGTTCTTCTAAAAACTGTTTAATTGCCTTTGTTTCTTCGGGGAAATAGAGCGTGTCAACCAGAACAGCGCCCTCTTTGGTCAGGATGGCGCCCGCCGTTACCTGGGCATATAAACGACTCGTAAAGACGTAAATGTCGTCAGCAATGCGCTCACGAACCATACACTCAACACGTCCTCTTCATAAAAAGGCGCCCCACCATGCCGTGTGAACCTCAGAGTTTGAACCTGCGGATGCAGGTGGGAATTTTGTCGCGAGACTCTGCCTCACCGGTCAACGGGCAGTATCCACTGCCTGTTGTTACAAGCTACTACATCCCCTCGGCGTATTGGCAATTCCCTAAAGTCAAGTGTTGGCTCAACCGTTTTGGTTCATCACCAACACAGCAGGGCAGGCAAATAGTAGCACAAGGCCCATGACCGGGCAAACTTGTGCCGCCATTCACAAAACCAATTACAACTGCCAGAGGGAGGCGGTGACGGACCCCAGGCAAATGGCGGTCAGCAGCACCAACAGGTAGATATTGGAGGCCATGAACATGGCGCGGGCATGCAGCGGGGAAGGGTCCCGGATCAGCTGCACGTTCCGCCAGAACAGCACGGCCGTGACCCACACCGTCGGCAGCAAATAGACCACACCCAACGTGGGCAGCAGCGCCAGCAGCAGCCCTCCCAGGCAGGTAGGGAATGTGTGCAGCATCACCCACCAGGCCGCCTGGCGCGGCGTGGTATGCACTGGCAGCATGGGCACATCCGAACGGGCATATTCATCCCGGTAAAGCAGCGCCAGACTCCAAAAGTGGAAAGGCGTCCAGAGGAAGAGGATGAGGGCCAGCACCAATGCACCGGGGTCATGCCAGTTACCGGCGGCGGCGCTGCCCGTCAGCACGGCGGCGCTGCCCGCCGCCCCGCCGATGACGATATTGAGCAGAGTCCGTGGCTTAAGCCAGATGGTATAGATGCCCACATAAATAAAAGCGCCCAGGAGGAGGAAAAACGTCATGGCCGGATTCGTCGGGAATACCAGCAGGGAAGGCAGGAAGATGAGGGCCAACCCCACCACCGGCACCCACTGCGGGTTTTCAATGTCGCCCTTCACCAACGGCCGTTGCCGTGTTCGCCCCATGTGTCCATCCGTATGCCGTTCCCAATACTGGTTGATAGCCGACGATCCGGCGGCGGCCATGCCGCCACATACCCAAACGAGGAGCAGCGTACCCACCCCAGGCCAGCCGCCGGCGGCAATAAACGCGCCGGCCGTCGCCGCCATCAGCAGCAGGAAAACGATACGCAGCTTGAAAAGAACCATTATCAGGCGCAGCCATTCACGCCAGCTTCGGCGCGCCGCTAAAATATCGGTGTTTGTAGGGGGTGATAGGGGGAAACTGTGTTTTTCTTGTCCTGGCTTAGATAGAGCCATGAGCGCCTCAATACCATGTTGTTTGAATTCGGATTGCCGTTACTAGCTTAAATTGTAACAAGATTCACAAACACGGCCAACGAAATATGGGGAAGTGGATGAGGTGGATTGGGTATTTACGGCTTTGTGGATTATTTAGTCACTGGTCCTAACCATTGCGGGCAAAATCCAGTAACATTGCCAGAGAGCAGGTTGCCAGGCCAATAACGTGGTCGCCGCCACCGTAGTAGACGTAAACCGTGCCGTCTACGACTGGATTGGCGCAGGAAAAGACGACGTTGGGCACGTCCCCCTTTAGCTCCCACAACTCCTGCGGCGCAAAAACGGCCGTCCGCGGCCGACTAATTATCCGGGTGGGATCTTCCAGGTCAACCAGCACCACGCCAAACTTGTAGATATGGTCATCATCATAGCCATGATTGAGCAGCAGCCAGCCATGTTCCGTTTCAATGGGAACGCCGTTGCTGCCCACGCTCTTGCGATCCCAGGCATCGGCTTCATCCACGCGCGGGCCATAGAGCAGCGCCATATCCTCTTCGCGCCAGGTGAGCAGGTCGTCGGAATAGGCGATCCAGACGTTGGGCCAGCGGCGGTGCAGGGCGGCATAACGGCCGTTCACCTGGCGCGGAAACAGCACATGATCTTTGTTATCTTCGCCGCGCACAATCGGCCCCAACCGCTGCCAGGTGATGCCATTGTCGCTAACGGCAATCATGGGCAAGATGCCGCCGCCGGCATGGGTGGGCCGGGCGCCGCTAAATTCACGGCCGTAAGCGGTATACGTCATGGTCAAACGGCCGTCCAGCCACACCACGCGCGGGTCTTCCACCCCCCGCGAATCGGTACCATCCGTGGGGGCTAATACCGGTTCCCGCAGCCGGTTCCACTGAATGCCGTCGGCGCTGACTGCATAGCCAATGCGGCTGACCCAGTCCAATCCCTGCGCCCGGTACCACATGTGGAACAGGCCATTGTGGTGCAGCACCGCCGGATTGAAAACGTTATAACACTCCCAGGCCGAAAGTGGATCAGGTAATAAAAGCGGACTGGCGGGATGTCGTTTCAATTCCATAGAAAAATGAGTCCAAGCAAGTGATTTTCCAACGCAGAGACGTGGAGGCGCAGAGGGATCACTTCTCCGCGCCTCCGCGCCTCTGCGTTAAATCATTTTGCAGAAGCCGGTTCAGAACGGCGTGGTTGGCAATCAGGGCAACCAGGATACCCCCGGCGGCCATGATGACCAGGAAGAAGAGAGTGCTAACCAGCAGCACAGTGGCTAAGGCTACGGCCAGCGCCAGGGAAAACCCCAGGTTTTGGCCGAGCATCACGGCCGCATTCCGCCATGCCAGGCGCAGCGAGGGCTGCTCCTGTTCAAAGAGGAAGGGCAGGGCATACAACTGCCAAAAGAGCCAGATGACCAGAAGTATCAGGTAAAACCCCTGGGCGAAGCGGGCAAATGGGGAGTGGCTCAAATGGCCGGTCAGTACCACATCTCCCCAGAGAAAGAGCAGGATGATCACATTGGCCAGCCCCCAGCGCCAGGCGGACCAGAAATAGCGGCGCAAGGCGAGGAAGAAGTCGCTGACTTCAGTCACTTCGCCGTGCGCCTTGCGGTTGCC
>JAHBVI010000016.1 GCA_019637635.1 Anaerolineae bacterium | reverse complement strand
CTCCTCACCTCCTCACCCCCTCACCCCCTCACCCCCTCACCCTGGCGTCCCCACCGCCCTCATCCTTATCGGCCTCAGCCTGCTGTTTGCCGTGTTTGGGCAGATGGCGCTGCGTGATGGCAGCGGCGGGTTTGGCTGGTTGATATTGGCCGCTATGCCGCTGGCGGTGCTGGCCTGGCAGCAGCGGGCGGGCGGCGAACGCCGCTGGCATTGGCCGCGCCTGGGCGACATTCCCGAACGGCGCTGGTGGTTCATCCCGGCGCTGCTGCTCGCCATCCTGGCCTACCGCTTCACGGCCGTACCCGGCGCGGAACGGCCGTCCCTGGCCCTGCTCCTCTGGCTCACCGCCATCACCCTCGCCTTCATCGCCCTTACCGATCCGCGTAGAACGCCAAGAGACGCGCAGGAAACCGATAACCGATTACCGATAACCGATTACGGATCACGGGTCACGGATTACGATTCACGTTTTACGCTTATCATCGCCCTCATCCTCTTCACAACGGCCGTGGCCCTGCGTTACTTCCGCCTCAGCCAGCAGCCCTTTGTGTTGAGCGGCATCGAGGCCAGCCTGGGGTTGAACGCGGCCCAAATCCTGAATGGGCAATTGCGCATCCCCTTTGGCACCGGCTGGCTGACCAACCCGACGCTGCCGCTTTACCTGACGGCCGTACCCATTTCCCTTTTTGGTCAGACGGTCTTTGCCGTGCGCCTTTTGTCGCCGCTGGTGGGTGGGCTGACGGTAGCGGCCACGTATCTGTTGGGGGAACGGTTGTACGGCCGTTCCGTAGGCCTGGGCGCCGCCATTTTGCTACTTGGCTCCCATCTGCACCTGCATTACAGCCATCTGGGCATGAACAACATCTGGTCGCCGCTGCTGGTGCTGCTGGCGCTGGGGCTGACGGCCGTCGCCTGGGAACGCTCCGCCGCCGCCCCGTATCAGCGAACCCTCTGGCTGGCAGCCGGCCTGGCGATAGGTTTTAACGCCTACGAATTCACCACCGCTCGCCTGCTGCCGCTCATCCTGCTGGCGCTGCTGGCCTGGGCGCTGCTGTTGGACAGGAAAACGCTGCGGGCGCAGGCGGCGCATCTGCTGGCGGCGCTGGCGTTGGCGCTCATTGTAGCTCTGCCCACTATCCTCTTTTACCGGCAGTACCCGGCCATTTTTATGGAACGGATGAATGTATTAGGCATCGTGCAGACGGGCTGGCTGCCACAGCAGGCCATCAGCACCGGGCAGAGCCAGTTTGATCTGTTCCGGCAGCAGTTCCGGCTGGCGGCGCTGGCCTTCAATGGCGGCGAAGACCTCAGCCCGGTGTACAAACCGAATGCGCCGCTGCTGGCATTTGGCACGGCCGTGCTCTTCCTGCTCGGTTTTATCATGTCGCTATTCCGGCTGCGCCAGTTCAAATTTGCCCTGCTGCCCATCTGGTTCCTGGCGACGGTCTTGTTTGCCGGGGCGCTGCTGCTCGACCCGCCGCAAAGCCACCGTCTGCTCGTTGCCCTACCCGCCGTCACCCTGCTTGCCGCCCTGGCTCTGGCCGAAATAATCTCTATTGTCATGCGCGCGGACACGGCCGATCGCCCCATCACCCCATCACCCCGGCGTCTTCGCCGCCTTCACCTGCTCATCTTGATCGCCCTCATCCTGGCACTCAGTGAAGTCTGGTTTTACTACGGCCGTTACCCCACCACCAACGAATTTGCCGACGCCAATACCGAGGCCGCCCACGAAATCTCCTACTATCTCAATTCTCTGGATGGCGATTGGACCGCCTACTTCTACGGCCCGCCGGTCATGTATACCGACTTCCCCACTTTCCCCTACCTGCTGACCGGTTTTCACAAAGGGGTCAACTTTTTTGACGTGGCCGAGCCGCTGCCCACCGTGGGCACATTGGCCCCCAACCAGGTGTTTGTCTTTTTGCCAGAGCGGGCCGGAGATTTAACGGCCGTGCAGCAGCGATATCCTGGTGGGGTGGTGGAAAGTGTAGACGGCCGTTATCGCTCCCCCCTTTTCTTCACCTATGCCCTCTCTGGAAAATAAAGAAGACGCAATGTGCAACTTTCATTTTGCCAGAGGAGCGGGGCACGCCATCGTGCCCCGCGTGGGACGTGGGCGTCCCACGCTCCTCGATTAAATCGTGCAAAAAGTTGCACTTCTGGCATAACAAGGACTATCTTCCTACCTGCCACCCGCCACTTGCCACTTGCCACCCCCCTCCCGTATTTCCCCCTGTAAGAAAAACCTGTATAATGGCCTCGACATAAATAATGCGTGAATGTTTGTTGCATTTTTTCATTCATTGCTGGTGGCGGCTGTTTCAGAAACAAGAGAACTGGTTGGCGCGCAGGTTGCGCCAATGCTCATAGTGGTGGGGAAGCAGTCGTGCCCAAAGGTCTTATTATCGTATTTTTTGTTTAGAAATGGTTGGTGATTGCGTGGTGGGAAACGATCACACCCAAATCGCCAACCCAGGCACTTATGTGTATAGGGAGAGTCTCTATGAACATTCCAGAGAGAGAACAAGGGCAGGGTCTGGTAGAGTATGCACTGTTGCTCGCGCTTATTGCGCTCATCGTGTTGGCTATTCTGACCTTGCTCGGCGCACAAGTTGTATTGGCATTTGCTCGGGTAGCTGGCGGGCTAAATGGTGACGTGCTGGATGCGGCCAATGGCGACCGCGCCGTTTTGGTCAGTTATGACGGTGGGCCGAGTGGCAGCGGCGCCTGTTCTGGCAACATCAGCAATCTCCGTTTTGTGGCGGTAGACAACAACGGCGCCGTCATCACCAACGACACCGCTTCCGCCACCCTCGTCGTTTCCGGTCAACCGCAGGGTTCCGTCAGCGGTACGGCCGGTTCCAGTGGGCTGGCTACCGCATCCGGCTCCTACTCTGTCAGCGGCATCTGTCCACTGCAAATCACGCTTAAATGAGGGTCAGGTAATTGGGTAACTGGGTCATTACGTAATTACTCAATTACTCAATTACCCAATCCCATTTCCCATGAGCAATCCGGTTCCCGGGCATGAGGCCACCCTCACCACCTCATGCCCCCCCACCACCCCCACCAGATAGGTCTGGCCAGGCCTATCCGGTCTTCATATCGTTAAGAAGGAGGAGAGCCGCGAAGGACGCGAAGAATAGAAAAATTCGTGTCACTGGCTCCATTCGTGGCTTAACTCAAGGAGGAGTATTGTGAAAACAGGTTCTACCCCCCAGGCATTGACCATAACGGCCGTTCCCATCAGGCGTTTTGGTGCGCTTACCTTTGTACCGCTGCTGGCGGTGTTGGCCTTGCTGCTGCTGTTCTGGCACATCAGCCCCATTGCCTCCCTGGCGCAAACGCCTGCAACGCCCACTGCCATCCGTTACGCCGCGCCCGGCGGCAGTGGCACGGCATGTTCGCAGTTAAATCCGTGTGCCCTGCAAACGGCCGTGACCCTGGCTGACAATGGTGATGAAATCCGCGCCCGACAGGGTACATACACCAACAGCCCCGGACAGCCCACCCTGGCCATCACCCGCAGCGTCACCATCCTCGGCGGTTTTGATTCTGATTGGAATGGCCCCGACCCTGTTTTACACCCCACCTTCCTGGAAAGCGATGGTACCAGCCGGGTAGTCCATCATTTCAATAGCGTCACGGCCGTGTTAGACGGCTTCCACATACACGGCGGCGGCAGCGTACAATTTGGCGGCGGCGTCCATATCGAAAACGGTCAACTTACCATTGACCACAGTTGGATTTATGACAACGTCGCCACCACTTCCGGTGGCGGTGTGTTCATCAACAGTGGCGCCAGCGGGCATTATTCAAAACAGCGAAGCACAACAGCGCCCCTGGCGGCGGCGGCATTTATGTCAATTTTGGCGGCGCTCAGGCCCAGATCCTTTTTAACAACATCCACAACAACGCCGCCACTTCTGGCGCAGGCTGGGGCGGCGGCGTCTATGTGAACAATAATTCCACCGCTTTCCTGGAAGGCAACCACATTCACCACAATGCCGCGAATCTGGGTGGCGGTATCTTGACCAGTGGGGCGGCTACGGCTACGGCTCAGAATAACATGATATACGCCAATACCGCGAGCAATGATGGCGGTGGGTTTTATGCCTTTGGTGGGCTGAATAGCTGGCACAACACCGTGGTTGGTAACAGCGCCAATGCCACCGGCGGAGGTTTTGGCATTAACACCAGCGCCACCGTTAACATCAGCAACACCATCGTGGCTTCCAACACCGCCTCCACCGGCAGCGGTATTCACCGGGTCGGCGGCACCGTCACCGGTGACTACATCAACCTGTTCAATAATGCCAGCAACGTCTCATTTCCCACCACCATTACCGCCGACCCCAAATTCCTGAACTACATCGGTTTTGTTAATTTGCACCTGGCCGAGGGCAGCCCCAACATTAACGCCGGTAACTCCACCATTCCCCAGGACATTGACCGGCAGGCCCGGCCCGAAGGCCCAGCCCCAGACATTGGCGCGGACGAGTTTTATCCCAATATCCCCGCCTTCAGCTTTACGCCGCTGTTTACCCAGGAATTTGTGAACCGGGGCAGCGTCGCCAGCTTTGAACACATCTTGATCAACGAGAACACCACCGAACCGGATACCTACACCTTCACCTGCGCCAACAGTTTGGGTTGGGATGTCGCCTGCCCAGAGCAGGAAACGGTGGGGGTGGGCCAGTTTATCAACGTCACCACCCAAATTACCGTGCCCGGTTCGGCCACAGCCTTGCAGGCGGCCAATACGATCATCACCGCCACCTCCACCGTCTCGCCCGTGCTGCAACATGCCGTGCTGGTGCGCAGCATTGTCAGTCCGCTACCCGGCATCCAGTTTACGCCCAACTACTCCACCACCAACCCACCCGGCGAAGTCATCACGCTCACGCACACCCTCACCAATACCGGCGACGCCCCGGATACCATCCGCGTGGCCATTGTGGGAGATACATTGGGCTGGGCGCAGTTGGTGCCTCCCGGCCCATTGTTTATTCCCCTGGGCATAGGCGCCAGCGCCGATGTGCAGGTGCGCATCACCATCCCGCCCTACGCCGCCGGTATCATTCCCAACATCACCACCATCCGCGCCACCTCGTCCTATAGCAACAGCGTATTTGCTGAAGTGGTAGATACCGTGCGCGCCGAAGAAACGGCCGGGACGCGCTACGTCCGGCCCGGCGGCAACGATACCAATAATAACTGTACCGTGCCCTCCTTCCCCTGCGCCACCGTGCCCCATGCCATCGGCCAGGCCGTGACTAACGATGAAGTTCGCCTCGGCTTTGGCACGTATAATGTGACGGCCGTTACCGAAATTAACGAAACACTGCACGTTTCCGGCAATTGGGAACACAATTTTTCGGCGCAGAATGAAGCATATGAGACCGTTATTCAGCAAACCGGCGCCTTCCAGATTTTTGTCCTATCTGGTTCGTCCAACAACAGCACCTTTGACAGTCTGACCCTGCGCAATGGCAATGCCGGCGCTTTGCGCGGCGGCGCAGTGGCGGTAAACACCGGCGTTCAGGTCAGCTTCAACAACATCACCTTTGCTAACAACCAGGCGGAGCGCGGCGGCGCATTGCAGGTAGGGAACGGCGGGCTGGCGATTGTGACCCGCAGCCGTTTTAACGACAACACTGCGTCGTTCCGGGGTGGGGCCATCCACGTGGAAGGCGGTACGCTGGCCCTGCGCCAGAGCGCGCTGAATGGCAATGCCATCACCGGCGGTACCGGCGATGGTGGCGGTATTTACGTCCTCAATGGGGTGTTGATTGTGGAAAATACGCTGTTTAATGCGAACACGGCCGTAACCAACGGCGGCGCTCTCTTTGTGCAAAGCAGCAACAGCAGCATCAACTTTGCCACCATCGTCAACAACAGCGCCAACAGCGGCGCCGGCATTTACGTGACCAACGGCGGCGGCCAACCGTTCCAGTTAAACAACAGCATCCTGGCCGATAACACGGCCACAGTGCCCGGTGGTGCGCTACACGTGCAGGCTGGCAGTATTACCGGCGAATTTGTCAACTTCTTTAACAACAACCAGGCCAACGTCGGTACCATCAACATCACGCCGCAGTTTAGCGATCCCCCCGGTTTTGTGCCCGGCGACCCCGAATTCCACCTGCTGGCCGATTCGGCCATGGTAGACGCCCGGCTGCGCAACCAGGGCAACCCGGCCAACGAGCTAGACAAAGACTTTGAAGATGACAACCGCCCCTCCGATGAAGGGTATGACCTGGGTTACGATGAACTGGCGGGCTGCCAGGCCAAACGGGATACCACCGTCTTTGGCAGCATCCAGGCTGCCCTGGAAATGGAAAACCCGCAGAGCAACCTTATCCTCGTCTCCGGCATTTGTCGCGGCGTCCACCCCATCAGCGTGGGGGGGCAAACGCTCAACCAGACCGTTCACATCACCGGCACGGGCGAAATCACCATTCAAGGCGGTTGGACGGGCGATTTTGATCGCCGCCTGATCGCCGAAACGACCATTGTGGACCCGCAGGGCCTGGGGCGCGCCTTTTACTTCAACGGCCCCGTCAGCGTCACTTTGGAATACCTGACCATTCGCAACGGCGACGCCGCCGGTCTGGGCGGCGGCCCCTCCGGGCAGGACGCCGGTGGGCAGATGTACAATACCGGGGGACAGGTAACGCTAAAAGCCGTGACCATGCTGGATGGCACGGCCAACCACGGCGCGGCCTATTACCAGGACAGCGGCAGCCTGCAAACCGATCTGCTGGTGGCTACCACCGACAACTTTGACCCACCGGACAATAACGACGACCTGCCCTTGCGCGGGCGGGTGCAGGGCGGCGCGGCCAGCAACGGCGGCGGTTTCCACATCAATGGCGGCACGGCCGTCATCAACGCCACCGAGATCATGTCTAACACGGCCGTGAACGGCGGCGCACTCTACCACGCCAACGGCAATCTCACCGCCAGCAACAACGTCCTGGCCTTCAACACCGTCAGCGGCGACGGTGGCGGCGTCTTCCACGACGGTCCCACCCCGGCCCAACTGCTGCACAACACCTTTTACCAGAACACGGCGGCCAGCGATGGCGGCGCTATCTACCGGCAAAGTGGCAGCGGCGCCCTGACCATCCGCAGCAGCATCTTCCAGGCCAACGACGCTCTCATCGGCGACGCCATCCACGCACCAGCCGGTACCGTTGATAATTACAACTACTACTATGGGCAAGCCGCACCACTGGCCGGGGGCATCACCCTGGGCGCAAATTCCAACAACCAGGGTACCGGCGGCACCCCGCCCGGCCTGCTAGACCCGGCCAACGGCAACTTTCACCTGAGCAACACGGCCCCGGCTGTAGACAACGGCGATCCCAATTCGCCCATCAGCCGTGACTTTGACGGCGACCTGCGTCCCTCCAACCAGGGGCCAGACATGGGCGCAGACGAAGTAGCCGGCTGCCGCGTGGAAGTGAACGGCGTCATTTACGGCAGCATCCAGGAGGCGATCAACAACGCCCAACCCGGCGACGTGGTGCGTGTGTCCGGCATATGCAGCGGCGTCCATGAATACGATACCGGCGGCCCTCCCGGCGGCTGCCGTGGTGACAATGGCATCATTTTCACCACCGTCCACATTGACAAAAACATCATCTTGCAGGGCGGCTGGAATGATGAATTCCTGACTCAAAATGAGACCACCGTGCTGGACGCCAACGGCCTGGGTCGGGTGGTGCATATTGCCCCCGGCGTCACCGCCACCGTCGAGAATTTCAGCATCATCAACGGGGCGCTGACCGGGAACAACGGCAACGGCGCGGGCATCTGCATTGACCACGCCTCGCCCACCATTCGCCACAACGAGATCATGACCCACACGGCCACCAACGGCGCGGCCGTGTACAGCATCAACAGCGCCGCCCTTTTGGACGGCAACCGCATTTACAACAGCCACGCCACAGCCATGGCCCTGGCGAACGGCGGCGGCATCTACGCCACATCCAGTAACGGCACGGCCGTTTCCATCGTCAATAACTTCATCTATGACAACAGCGCCAACACCAACGGCGGCGCTTTCTACAGCGCCAGCGGCAATCACCAGTTCTGGCACAATACCGTCGTAGCTAACACGGCTGCTCAGGGGGCCGGCGCGTATGTGGCCGCCGGTGGGCCGCAGTTCCGCAGCACCATCTTCATGGATAACGACGCGCCCAGCCCGGCCAACACCGACGGCGTGCATGGCGCTACCGGCTCCACGCCATCGGTTAATTACAGTGACTTTTTCGGGCAGGATGTGGATTTGGGCGGTACGGCCGTAGGCGCCAACAACCTCACCGTAAACCCGCAGCTTTCCCCGGCCTACACCCTCACCGTGAACTCACCCATGCTGGACGCGGGCGACCCGGCGCTAACGCTGGATCACGATTTTGAGGATGATTTACGGCCGTCACACCTCGGCTTCGATATTGGCGCGGACGAAATCGCCGGCTGCGTGGCCCGCAACCTGGCTGCGCCTGAGGTGATTTACGGCAGTTTACAACGCGCCGTAGACGCAGCGGTCGATGGCGACACCATCGAAGTAGATGGTATTTGCCTCAACGCCCGCGCCCATCCCAACAGCGGCGGCAGCATCCAAAACCTGTTTGTAGACAAACCGCTCACCATAGACGGCGATTGGAATTCCGGCCTGGTGCCCAACAGTAACCTGACGGCGACCTTGAACGCGCTGGACAACGGCCGTGTCCTCTATGTAGCGGCTACCGGCGCGCTGACCCTCACCAACATCCACCTGGTCAACGGCGACGCCAACGGCGCGGGGCTGAGCAATCACGGCGGCGGCGTCTACAATGCCGGCACGCTCTGGTTGGAAACAGTAGAAATTCGGGCCAACTTTGCCGCTAACGGCGGCGGTATTTACAACGCAGGCAGCCTGAACGTCCAGCGCAGCCGCATCCAGGCCAATACGGCCGCGCAGGGAGGTGGGGTATATAACAATGGCGGCACGGCCGTGTTCACCGACCTCAACCACATCGCCAACAACGACGTCAGTGGCAGTGGCGGCGGCGTCCACCAGGCGGGCGGCAATCTGACGCTGGACGGCAACCGCCTTTATGAGAATGTGGCTCCCTCCGGCAACGGCGGTGGCGTTTACCTGACCGGCGGTACGACCATTATCCGTAACAACTTCATTTACCAGAACAGCGCCCAGCAGGGCGGCGGCCTCTACAATGCCAACACCAATACCCCTATCTGGCACAACACCTTCTACCTCAATGCCGCCACCGGCGGCGGGCAGAACGGCGGCGGCGTCTTCAGCGCCACCAGCCAGCCGGTACTCATCCGCAGCAACATCGTCCATGCCAGCCAGGGGTCGGGCATTCACGTCACCGGTCAGGCCAACCCGGACATTGATTACAACAATGTGGTAGACAATCTGGCCAATGGTTCCCCGGCCAATTACACCGGCAGTGCCGCCCCAGGGCCAAACGACATCAGTGTGCCACCTAACTATGTCAGTGCCGTCACCGGCAATCTGCACCTGCGCAGTTGGTCGGCGGGTGTGGACGACGCCGACCCCAACGTGCCGTTCAACCACGACATTGATGGCGACGTGCGGCCCACTAACGGCGGCCCGGATCGCGGCGCAGATGAGATCAACTCCTGCCTCATTCGCGTCATTGACCCCCTTGATCCCAACCCGGCGACCAGAGAGCATATCTTTGGCGTCCTGCAATTTGCCATTGACTTTGCCGAAGATTTTGCGCCCGGCACCTTACCCACCGTAGAAATTGCCCGCGGTGAGTGCAGCGGCGTGCGCCAGGACAGCCAGACCGGCACCTGGCAGGTGGGCATTGTCCGTGAAGACCTGGTATTTTCCGGCTCGCTGCAACGCTCCAACTTCCAGTACGTGGGTGATTACACCAGTGACCAGATAGGCACGCTGACCACCCGGATCAACGCCAACTACGAAGGGCGCGCCATCTACGTGCATACCAACGCCGACCCCACCTTCCAGCGCATCGCCTTTGTCAACGGCAATGCGGCCGCGGGCGGTGGCAGCCTGCACGGCGGCGCGATCATCGTGCCCGGCAGCGGCAGTGTGGAACTGCTCACCGCCTACGTCTGTGAGAGCGCGGCCGATAACGGCGGCGGCCTCTACCTTAGCGGCAGTTCTGGCGCGGCCCGCCGGAATTACATCACCGGCTCTACCATTGGCGAATGTATTCCCGCCCACGTGGAGGAAAATGAAAACGGCAGCATTAGCCTGGTTGTGCCCCTCCTCTACGAGGGCAACACTGCCAGCGGCAGCGGCGGCGGCCTCTACAACAGCGGCGCGCTGGGCATCACCGACGTGGCCTTTTACGTCAACGATGCCGGGGCTAACGGCGGCGGCATTGCCAACACGGCCGCCAATTTGCAGATCATCAACGGGCTGTTTTACAGCAACACGGCCGTGACCAACGGCGGCGCCCTCTTCAATACCGGCGCTAACCTGGAGGTCTACCACACCACCATCACCGAAAATGCGGCCCAAACCGGGCAAGGTGGCGGCATCCGCGCCGAGGCCACCGGTTTCATCCTCAACAGCACCATCATAGACAGCAACCTGGCCCCGGCCAACCCCGGCGGCAGCGGCCTGAGTATGCCCGGCAGCCTCGGCCCCGTCCTGGCCTACAACAACTTCTTCAACAACGGCTCTACTGAAGGCGTGGGTACAAACCCGGTCAATGGCGACCCTGACCTGCGCGGTTTCTACCCCGTCTTCCCGCCAATTAACTCGCCGGTGATTGACCGGGCCGACCCGGCGCTGTTGAACCCCGGCGTGCCGGTACCTGGCGGCGGCTTTTTGCCCATTGACTTTGATGCCCGCCTGGTCATCCGGCCCGACGGCGGCACGGAGCATCTGGCTACCCGCGCCTCGGACGTGGGGGCGATTGAGTGGTGGAAAGATTTCGGCTGTACGGTCACGCCCACACCACAGCAGCAAACGGCCGTGCCCGGCACAACCGTCACCTACAACTTCTTCGTCACCAACACCGGCTACCCCTACCCACCCAGCGACAACCGGCATGGTTATATTGATACCATCGTCATCTCCCTGACTACCAGCGCCGGCTGGGGCAGCCTGCAAGGTGGTGATGTGCAGACCTTTGTAGACATGAACTGGAACGAAAACCGGCCCATCACCCTGACCGTTGACGTGCCCGCTGAGGCCCAAAACGGGCAGTTCGACCTCTCCACCATTCAATGCCGGTCACAAAGCAAGCCAGACCGCGTGAACCAGGGGCGGGCCACCACCTACGTTGGCCTGGTTTCCGGCGTCATCGTCTACCTGCCTTACACCGCCGCCGCCCAACCTGGCGATGTTCTCACCTTCAACCACACCGTAGAAAACATCGGCAACGAGACGCACACCTTCAACATCCTGCCCAGCGCCGGTCTGCGCCACGCCAGCGCCGTGCTGCTGGAAAACGGCGTGCCCATCACCCTGACCCAGGCCACGCTGGCCAGCAACCAGACCAGGGATGTGGTGCTGCAAGTGACCATCCTGGACACGGCCTTGCGTGACGAGGTAGCCAATCCCGGCGTGGTAGCCATCCAGGTGGACAACCCGCAAAACACCGGCGCGGTGCAAAACGACATCCTCATTCTGGGTGAACCGGGGCCGCGTTACGTGGCTCCCGGCGGGCAGGACGAGAATAACAACTGCCGTGTGCCGGCCATTCCGTGTGGCACCATTAACCACGCCATCTACGCCGCCGAACCGGGGGATGCCATCTTCGTCGCCCAGGGCACGTACACCGACTTTTCGTCAGAGCCAATAGGCCCCGAGACGTTTACACAAAACGTCTTTATTAACAAGTCGGTCCATATCTATGGCGGTTACAGTACGCTGGATGATTTCACCGCGCAGTACCCCATCACCCAGACGACGCGGCTGGACGGCCAGGGCGTGCGCCGGGTGATCGCCATCATGCCCGGCATTACGGCGACGTTGAGCGGCCTGTTCATTGAAAATGGCAACGCGGTGGCGCAGTTCGGCGCGCCGCTCTATGGCGGCGGCGTTTACAACGTGGACAGCAGCCTGACCGTGACGGCCACTTTCTTCCTGAACAATGCCACCAGCCTGGGCGGCGGTCTCTACCAGAGCGGCGGCGAACTGGCGGTGAACGGTTCCGTCTTTGCCGGAAACGGCGACGCGGCGGCGAGCAGCCATGGCGGCGGCGTTTACCTGGATGGGCTCACGGCCGTGCTGGAGAACAACACCTTCGTCGGCAATGTCAGCGGCGACGGTGGGGCCGTCTACGGCGGCGACGATGCCGTGTTCAGCGCCCTGAACAACATCTTCAGCGAAAACGAAGCCATCGCCACGCCGGGCAGCGCCATCTTTATCACCACAACGGCCGTGATCACCGAAGATTACAACCTGTACTGGCTCAACGATACCAACTTCGGTATCGGCGCCAACAGCTTCACGGCCGAACCCGGCTTCCTGGATCCATACTTCCACCTCTCTGCTGCTTCCCCGGCCAAAGATGCAGGCACGGAACTCATCTCGCGTGATTGGGGCGTGGATTATGACATCCAACCGCGCATCATGGGGCCGACCATTGACATCGGCGCGGATGAGCGGTTGCAAATACCGGACTTCACGCTGCTGCCGGTGACGGCTACGGCCGTGATCACCGCCGGGCAGCCCTACACCTACGAACACGTGCTGACCAACACCGGCGACCCGGATGACAGCTACACCCTCACCCTGGTTAATGAAGAGGTGACACCCGGCGGCAGTTGGGACGTGAGCCTGACGCCGCTTAACACCGGCGTGTTGACGACCAACCAGAGCGTCACCGTTACCCTGGTCATCACCGGTGATGTGCCCGGCGCGATTCTGCGTTCCCTCATCACGGCCACGTCAGACAACTACGCTCTGGCGGCCACAGCCACCGACACCACCACCGTCCGCTTCGCTCCGGGCGTGGACATCGCCGCCGACGAGAGTGGAGACGCAGCGCCGAACGTGCCCATCGTTTACAGCCACACGCTGACGAACACGGGCGATGGCATTGACCGCTTTGCCCTCTCCATCCTTGCCGAAAATCCGGCCGGGTGGGCCATTGGCCTGGTACCTACGCAGACTGCCTTCCTGGCCGCCGGGGAGACGATGACCTTTACGGTCAGCGTGACGCCGCCGCCAGGCACGCCGCCCACCGTTATTCACACGGTTCAGGTGGAGGCGCGTTCTTTGAATACGTTGGGCATCGTCGTTACCGACACGCTGACAGACACGACAACGGTGTTGGAAGCGGCCGGGCTGGAACTGCTGCCGACGGCGCAAACACAAACGATCCCGGATGACAGCACGGCCGTCTACTTCCACACCCTGCAAAACACCGGCAACATCACCACCAGCGCCGATCTGACCATCAGCGGCGTCCCGGCTGGCTGGCCGGTGACGGTAGAACCGACCAGCGTGAACCTGGCCCCGGCGCAAACGGTACCGGTGACGGTGACGGTGATCGCGCCACCCGGCAGCGGTGGCCTGACGCACGTGGCTACCGTGACGGCGACGGCCGTTGTGGATCCCTCGGTGCAGGCCACGGCCGTAGATACCACCACCGTCCTTGCCCTATCCGGCGTCATCATCGAACCGGACAACCTGATCATCACCGACCCGGACACGGTGATCACCTTCACCCATACCGTCACCAATACCGGCAACGGCGCGGAGACGTTTGATCTGAGCTATGTAAACACGCTCACCTGGACGACGACGGTGATCCCGGCTTTTGTGACCCTGGGCGTGGGCGAATCGGCCCCGTTGCTGGTGGAGGTGGTTGTGCCGCCGGATGCCGTGCCCGATGCGCCTAATTTCACCACCGTCACCGCCCGTTCGCGCAGCAACCCGGATGTGTTTGACACGGCCGTAGACGAAACCCGCATCCGGCAAACGCACAGCCTGATCCTGGTTCCCGACCAGACCGGCGTGGCCGACCCCGGCACGACCATCAACTACACCCACTGGCTGACGAACACCGGCAATGGCACCGATGAGTTTGTGATCACGGCCGTGACCGAAAACGGCTGGCCGACCACACCGCCGGCCGGTACGTTCACTCTGCCACCCGGCGCGGGCACGGAATTGACGGTGGCCCTGTTTGTGCCCATTGGCGCGGCCGGCCGCACCGAGATCATGACGGTCACGGCCGCCTCCGTCATCAGCCCCACGGCCACAGCGCAGGCCATAGACACCACCAACGTCAGCGGCACGCCGGGCACGTTGGGTGTGTTCATTGATCCCGACCGCGCCGGTTCCGGTAATCCCGGTGATACGCTCACCTACCTGCACACCATCACCAATACCGGCGACATCGCCGAACAATTCCT
This sequence comes from Anaerolineae bacterium, assembly GCA_019637635.1. GTDB lineage: Bacteria > Chloroflexota > Anaerolineae > Promineifilales > Promineifilaceae > CAADGU01. The sequence goes on along the minus strand of JAHBVI010000016.1, from coordinate 64,184 downwards.
GCTAACCGTCACCTCGGCTAACGGCTGGGTGGTAGGCGTCTCGCCGCTGTCCATCATCCTCAGCGCCGGGGAAGCGGCCAGTGTGCAGGTGACAACCACCATTCCGCCGGCCGCGCCCGGCGGCAGCAGCGATGTGGCTACCGTGCTGGCCCGGTCACAAACGGATGCAGATGTCTTTGACACGGCCATAGACACCACCACGGTATTGGGTGACGCCGATTATGGCGTCATCATTGAGCCGGACAATACCAGCACGGCCAATGCCGGCGACACGGTCTTGTACACGCACTGGGTAACAAACACGGGCAGTGTCACCGACACGTTTACGCTGACGACGGAGAGCAGCCACGGCTGGCCGACGCCGGATCCGCTGCCGGTGACGCTGGCGGCGGGCGCGTCGCGGCAGATTACGGCCACGCTCATCATCCCGGCAGCGGTGATGACCACGACGGATGTGATGACGGTCACGGCCGTGTCCATCACCGACCCCACCGCTACCGATAACGCCATCAACACCACCTTTGTCAACGGTGTTTCCGGCACGTTGGGCGTCTTGTTAGAACCGGACAATGCGAGCACAGCAACGCCAGGGGCGACGGTGCAGTACATTCACCAGATGACCAACACGGGCACGGTGACGGATGATTATGTGGTCACGGCCGTGTCCAGCCAGGGTTGGACGGTGGTGACGGTGCCGGCGTCGGGCACGATTATGCGCCTGACACCCGGTCAGACGGCCAATGTGGTGGTGCGGGTGACGGTTCCCGGCACGGCGACAGATGGTATGGTGGATGTGACGACGGTGACGGCCGTGTCTCTCTCTGACAGCAACATACAGGATATAGCCAGAGACATCACCACCATCGAGGTGGATATGACGCCGCCCACCATTTACCTGCCCATCATCCTGCGCCCCGGCGACACTCCACCGCCCACGCCCACTTCAACCCCGGTGACGCCCACGCCCACGTCCACGCCTTGCGCGCCGCCTACCAACATTGACCTGATCGTCACCCAAATTCAGGTAGTCCCGGCGGCGCCCATCTCCGGCCAACCGGCGACCGTGTACGTCACCATTCGCAACCAGGGTTCGCAAAATGTGCCCTTTGGCAATAACTTCTTCCTGGACTTCTACGTAGACCGGACGCCGCAGCCGTATCTGGTGGGGGATATTGCCTGGGGTGTGCAGGGCGCGGATATGACCGCCGGTACCAGCCGTACCTACCAGGCCACCTACATCTTTGGCGGCGGCGGGCACCAGCTATGGGCACAGGTGGATACCGACCGGCACGTCAATGAATGCCCGAATGAACACAATAACAACTTTGGCCCGGTGAATATCAACGTGTCCGGGGCCATCATCGAAGGGTTGATCGAGCAGCCGCAGTATGGGCCGCGCCAGACGCCGGAGCCGGTACTGCCAACCGGCACGCCCACTCCTGGGCAGATGGCTACACAGCCGCCGCTGGTGACGCCGACGCTGCCACCGTTCACACCGACACCCACGCCCTCGTCGCCGCCGGAGGCTACGCCCACATTGCCGCCGCCGGACGTGGAACGGCCGTTGCCCTCGGCAACACCCACGCCCCCCTAATGAAAAAGGGTGGTCACGCAACCGTGACCACCCTTTTTTTACCGATAACCGTTTACCGATAACCGATTACTTGATGATGACCTGCACCAACGGCCGTCGCCCCGTTTCCGAGTACAGGTAACGCGACAGGCCATCCTCAATTTTGGTGCTGAGTTTGCCGCCGCCGTTTTCTTTGTGCAGCTTAACCACCCGGTCAATGGTTTCCTTCGCGCCATCCACAATTTCCGCGCCGTCGCGCATGTCCAGGAAGCCGCGTGACAGGATTTCCGGTTCGCCGCTCATGGCGCCGTTACCGTTCAACGTGAGGAAGGCAAAGAACACGCCGCCCTGCGACAGCAGTTCGCGGTCGCGCAGCACCGGCCAATCCACTTCGCCCACGCTGGCCCCATCCACAAAAATGTAGCCGCCCTTCAGCCGGGGCATAATCGTCAATTTGTCCTGGCTCAGTTCCAGCGGTGTGCCGTTTTCGATGACGGCGATATTTTCGCGGGGGATGCCTAGCTCTTGAGCCATGACGGCGTGTTGTTTCAGGTGACGCAGTTCGCCGTGAACAGGCACCAGGTATTGGGGGCGCACCAGGTTGATCATCAACTTCATCTCTTCCTGGCTGGCATGGCCGGAAACGTGGACGTTGGCAATGCCTTCGTATAGCACGTTTGCGCCGCGCCGCAGCAGTTGGTTGATGGTGCGGTAGACCAGTTCCTCGTTGCCGGGGATGGCATGGGCGGAAAAGACGACGGTGTCCCCTTCCTGGATTTGCAGCCGGTTGTGGCGGCCACGCGCCAGTTTGCCCATGACGGCCGATGGCTCGCCCTGGGAACCGGTGGCCATGATGGCCACGCGGTGCGGCGGCAGGGAGGTGGCGTCTTCAATGTCTATGAGTGTGGCCTCGTCAATTTCCAGGTAGCCCAGGCGCTGCGCAATTTTCACGTTGTCGCGCATGGAGCGCCCGGTGACGGCCAGGTAACGGCCGTGTTTAACGCACATATTTGCCACCTGCTGGATGCGGGAGATGAGCGAGGCAAAGGTAGCCACGATGATCCGCCCCTGGGCATTGCGAAACAGGTCGTCGAACGCTTTGTCAATCTCTTTTTCTGATTTTGTCCAGCCGGGACGGTCGGCATTGGTGCTGTCGGCCAGCAGGGCCAACACACCACGCGCCGAGAATTCGGCCAGTTTGGCGAAGTCCGGCGGCCAACCGTCGGACGGGGTATGGTCAAATTTGTAGTCGCCGGTATGCACAATCAACCCGGCGGGGGTGGTGATGCCAAAACCGACGCAGTCGGGAATGCTGTGGGCCACGTGGAAGGGTTCGATGGTGAAGTGGCGGCCCAGGTGAAATTTGTCGCCGGCTTCGATGGTGTGCATTTCGATCTGGTTTTGCAGCCCACCCTGGCGCAGCTTCACTTCGGTGAGGCCGGCCGTGAGCGGGGTGGCATAGATGGGCGCTTTGATGTCTTGCATCACGTGGGCAATGGCGCCGATGTGGTCTTCGTGCCCATGGGTGATGAGAACGGCCAGGATGTTATCCAGCCGATCCTTGAGATAGGAATAGTCGGGGATGATGGCGTCTACGCCGAGCATGTCGTTTTCGGGAAACATGATACCGGCGTCAACGACGACGATTTCTTCTTCATACTCAATAACGGTCATGTTCTTGCCGATTTCGCCACATCCGCCTAATGGAATAATGCGTACTTTTGGATGCATAGGTTCTCCTGGAGGCCGTTGCCGATGATGCGTGACGTGTGATACACATCACACGTCACACGTCACGCATTACGAAAAAAAGCCTCATATAAAAATGATGTTTAATACAGTGGTCTTTACCGGCAAGTCTGGGCAGGGGCCGCCGCTACCAGGATAGTGGTAGGCGGGTTGGCCGCCGCCTTATACGCGCAATACAAGCCAGGCGATAAATATCAACACAATCATAAAAACGGCCAGGAATCCGGTGTAAAGCCATAGGAAGGAGCGGTGTGATGGGGCAGCGGCGGCCTGGGGGCGGGTGACGGCCGTGTCCCCCATATCTTTGCCGATTGCCTGCCCATACTGGATAACCACCACGGAAATGTTATCCTCGCCGCCGCGCTGCCGTGCCATTTGCATGAGCAATTCCGCGGCCACATCTGGCGCTTCTTTACCCAGGGTTTCGTTGATTTCCCTGTCGCTGACGTGGCGCGTCAGGCCATCGGAACAAAGCAGGATGATGTCTCCCGACAGCAGCGTCAGCGTAAACAGCTCGATCTTGGGTTTGTTTTCTGACCCCAGGCTGTAGAGGATGACGTTTTTGCGGGGATGGACTTCCGCTTCGGCCTCGGTAATGGCCCCTTCTTCCAACAGTTTGGCGACCAGACTCTGGTCTCTTGTAATTTGTTGTAATTGTCCATTTCGCCAATGATAAGCCCGGCTGTCGCCGACATTGCCGATAAAGACCTGATTTTCTTTTAATACGGCCGTGACCATCGTGGTGGCCATGCGGCTGTTATTGTTTCGTTCAGCTACAAGCTGGCGCAGGTCGCTGTTGGCGGCCTGCATGGCATCCAGCAAACGGCGGCCCCAATCCGGTTCCTGCTGATTTTCCACAAAGTGGGCGATCATGCGTTCACTGGCAAAGTGGCTGGCGACCTCACCCGCGTCCGCGCCGCCAACGCCATCGGCTACCAGATAAATCCATCCGTTTTGTTGAATGTCTTGGGGATCAACTGGCTCCCGACAGGCGATGTAATCCTCATTGTGTTCCCGGACAAGGCCGGTATCGGTGGTGAGGTGGGCCTGAATCTGCCCAAGTTCTGCCATGCCAGAGACTATATACACAAATGGGCAATAGGGCAACCCTTACTTCGGTGGGGATAATGTAAGGGCTTATGGAGATATGGGGATATTTTTAATATCCCCATATCTCAACTACCCTGCAAGACTAGATAAGCCAGTAACAGCACGACCAGGATGAAGAAAACTATCATCACCCCCATGACCAGATTGAGTTGGGAGGCTTTTTGTTTTTTGGTGCGGGGTTTTTTGGCCGCCGGTTTTTTGCGAGGGGCGGGTTTGGCCTGGGCGGCGGGGGCTGGTTTGGCTTTGGGTGGCGCTTTCTTCTCGGCGGGGAAGGGGGATACCTGGGTGGGTGGTTCCTGGGAGACCCAGGTGGGGCTGACGTCTTCTTGCAGCCAGTCGGGCACCTCTTTGGCGATGGTGGGGGCTACGGCCGTGACGTCCGCTTCTTCTTCGGCCACCATACCGGGGGCGGCCCGCATCCCCATTTTGTCTAGTTGCAGCGCCCCGGCGTCCCCGGCCAACCAGTTGGGCAGGGTGGCGCCTTCTGATTGTGCCAGGAAGTCCAACGGCTCGTCGGAGATGGCGATGGTTTCGGCCGTTTGCAGCCGGGCCAGCCGTTCCTGGGCTTTGGGATGGTGGGGGTCCAGCGCCAATGCCTTGCCCAGGTAGAGCGCCTGTTTCTCTTTGGAATCTACCAGCATACTGAGCAAGTACCAGGATTGCACGCTTTCCGGGTTTTCTTTGAGGTTGTTGGCCAGCAAGAGTTGGGCTTTGCGTTTGTCATTGGCGCGGGTGGCGGCGATTGCCTCTGCTAATACCTGGTCCATTTTTGTCTCTCCTGCAACTTGTTAGGAATTATAACGGAATGACACAATCATAGGAGATGCTTATTCCTGATAATGTCTACTATACAGACCTGACAGGGTTTTGACCTGCAAAGTTTCAAGTTGGACTGTTAAGAAATCTGTCAGGTCTGAACGGTTATGTCAAACATTGTAGCATGACCGACAGGAAATTTCGAGAAGGAATTTGGGCAGGGTGGGCGGATTTCTTGTTGACAGGTTTGACGGTCGTCAAGCCTGACGGCCGTCATGCCGCCGGAGGCAAGCCGGTGTCTGAGATACTCGCCCCGAAGAGTTCGCTCGGAATGACAGAGGTGAGAGGAGCATCCTCAGATGCGCATCTGAGGATGCGCACTCCTCCACGAGATATTGAGTAGCAACCAGACATCCGATTTCTTTGAGAAATCGGATGTCTCACACGAACGAGTGGAAACTTCATTTCCATAAGAGACGTGGCATTGCAACATGTTTGGGGCAGCGGATAGCAAGCTGATAAACGAATAGACCATCCGCTTATCCGTTCACATCCGTTGCCCTGTAACCGCAGCGGATAAACTATCCGCTTATTCGCTCTCATCCGCTGTCGTTACATCCTGAATGTGCCGTACCGGGCAGCTGGCAGCGGTGCGTTGAGGGTAATGGCGAAGGCCAGCCCCAGCGCCGTGCGCGTCTGCGCCGGGTCGAGGATGCCGTCATCCCACAGGCGGGCGGTGGCAAAGTAGGGGCTGCTTTCATGTTCATACTGTGCCAGGATGGGGCGTTTGAATTCGGCTTCGGCGGCGGCAATTTGTTCCGGCGTGGGGTCGGCCAGGCCGCGCAGCGCCGACGCCTGCCCCACCGTCCACAAAACGCCCGCCGCCGCTTCACCGCTCATCACGCTGATGCGGCTGTTGGGCCAGCTAAAGAGGAAACGCGGGTCATAGGCCCGGCCGCTCATGCCGTAGTTGCCAGCACCATGACTGGCCCCATGCAGCAGGGTGATGCGGGGCACGTTGACATTGCTCACGGCCGTGACCATCTTCGCCCCATCCTTGGCAATCCCCCCGTTTTCATACTGCCGCCCTACCATAAAGCCGGCAATGTTTTGCAAAAACAGCAGCGGCGTGCCCCGCTGCCCGCATAGCTGGATAAAGTGGGTGGCCTTCAAGGCTGATTCGCTAAACAGCAAGCCATTGTTCGCCACAATGCCCACCGGGATGCCCAGAATATGGGCAAAACCACACACCACCTGCGGCCCATAGCGCACCTTAAATTCATGCAAACGGCTACCATCCACCAGCCGGGCAATCACTTCGCGCACGTCATATTGGGTGCGCTGGTCGGCGGGGATGACCCCATATAACTCCTGCGGGTCATAGGCCGGTTCTTCCGGCTCTTGCATCACCACCGGCATCGTTTTGCGCCGGTTCAGGTGGGCCACAATCTGCCGCACCTGCGCCAGCGCCTCATGCTCATCCTCGGCAAAATGGTCGGCCACGCCACTGAGCCGGGTATGCACATCCGCGCCGCCTAGCTCTTCGGCCGTGACCTCTTCACCCGTCGCCGCCTTCACCAACGGCGGCCCGCCCAGGAAAATCGTGCCGTTGCCCTTGACAATAATGGTTTCATCACACATCGCCGGGATATAGGCACCCCCGGCGGTGCAGCTTCCCAATACGGCCGCAATTTGCGTAATCCCCTTGCCGGACATGCGGGCGATGTTGTAGAAAATACGGCCAAAATGCTCCTTATCCGGGAACACATCTGCCTGCAAGTGCAAAAATGCACCGCCGGAATCCACCAGGTAGATGGTGGGCAGGCAGTTTTCTTCGGCAATGGTCTGGGCGCGTAAATGCTTCTTGACCGTTTCCGGGAAATAGGTGCCGCCTTTCACGGTGGGGTCATTGGCGATAATCAGGCACTCTAGCCCCTGAATACGGCCGATTCCGGTGACAATGCCCGCGCCGGGTGCTTCCCCGTCGTGCATTTCCCAGGCGGCCAGTGGTGATAGTTCCAGAAAGGGGCTGCCCTCGTCCAGGATGGCGTCTATGCGTTCGTGGACGAGCAGTTTGCCCCGCTCCCGGTGGCGCTCGATGGTGCGCGACGGCCGTGCCGCTGCCACCTCTTGCTGCCGTTCATGCAATTGCGCCGCCAAAGCCTGGTTGTGGGCAAAATTACCCTTATATTCGGGGCTGTTTGTATTGATATGGCTGATTAGTTGACTCATACTACATTCCTGTTTCAGGTGGTACTTGATTATCTGGTATAATCCAACACTGTTAAAGAATTGTGGCTTAGCTGTTTTGTCAATTCAGGTACAGAGGTGATCATGCAATACGCAATTTTATTACAACGCCGTAAGGATGGGAAATATGAAGCTACTGTTCCACTTATGCCAGGTCTAACCAAAGTGGGTAATTCACGCCAGGAGACGCTGCAGGAAATACAAGAAGCGATTCAGGGCGTTATGACCACGACAGAGCTGGTGTATGTTGATATTTCCGTTGCACCGGAGACGGTTGCTCCCAATCCCTGGCTAACAACAGCAGGTCTATTTGCTGATGATGAGACATTGGAGCCAATGCTGCATGAGATATATAAGGTTCGAGCCACGGAGATAACAGATTGACCATCCGATATATTTTAGATACGGACACAGTGACCTATCATCAGTTGGGTCGAGAGCCGGTGATCAGGCGTTTCCAACAGCTTTCACCAAATGAGGTCGCTACAACCATCGTCACTGTGTATGAGCAAATGCGTGGCCGTTTAGCTGCTATAAACCGCAAACAATCCCCAGAGCAATTGAAGTCAGCATTTCAAAAGCTGCAATTGACACAACTGTATTTTTGCCGGGTTCCCATTTTAGCTTTTGAGAATGAAGCTGTTAGCCAGTATCAAAAATTGGATGCCCAGAAGCTGCGCATTGGGTCACAGGATTTGCGCATAGCTGCTATAACTCTGGCGCATAATGCGGTATTAGTTACCAGTAATGTGCGACATTTTGGGCTGGTTCCAAATCTAAAATTTGAAGATTGGAGCCAATGAATTTATTATGCCCTCACCATTTCTGGGAATGGATCCCTATCTGGAAGGGTATTTGTGGCCGGATGTCCTCCATCGGCTGGCTTCAGAAATTGCCCGGCGGCTGGGAGCGCAAATCCGCCCACGTTACGTGGCGCGGCTGGAAATTACGGTGGTGGAAGATGTGTACCCGGAGGTGGAAATTGGGGTGATGTACCCGGATGTGGAGGTGTTGCTGGCGCAACGGCCGTCTACCCTCCATGAACCGGCCCCCGCGCTATCTGCCGATCTGGTTGCCCCCATCACGCTGCCCTTAATGAACCCTGTTCCCTTGCGTATTGCCAGCGTCGAGGTACGAGACGCCGTCAGAGCTTTCCGCTGATGAGATAGCCTGGATGCAAACAATACACCGAACCGCCAATTCCTGATCGCCCCTGCTCTATGAACAGCGCCAACCTGCAAACCTTTCTCATCGAAAATAATATCGAAGCCGAAATTTTGTTTCTGGCAGTAGAAACGCCCACTGTGGAAGCGGCGGCTCTGGCGTTAGGCGTGCTGCCGGAGCAAATTATCAAATCGGTGCTGTTTCTGGCGGACAAAGAGCCGGTGGTGGTCATTGCCAGCGGGCTGGCGCGGCTGAATTACAAATTGCTGGCCGATTATCTGGGCCTATCGCGGCGGCAGGTGAAAATTGCCGGGCCGGATGAGGTATTGGCTCTTACCGGTTACGTGGCCGGGTCGGTGCCGCCGTTTGCTTATGTGCAGCCGATTCGCACGGTGGTGGAAACGGCCGTCCCCTCCCTCTCACACCCCCACATCTACGGCGGCGGTGGGGACATCAATGCCTTGATGAAACTGACAGTAGCGGAGTTGCGGCGGGTGGTTGGGCCGGAGACGGCGGCGTTAGCCGTAATCCGTTAGCCGTAATCCGTTTACGGTTCACGGATTACGGCTAACAAATTACGAATTACCGTTCACCGACAACACCAATTTTCCCATCACCTCCCCCGCTTGCAGCCGTTGTAAAGCGGTCACCCCTTCGTCAAGCGGGTAGATGGAATCAATAATGGGGCGGAGACGGCCGTCGAATACCATCCCCATCACTTTTTCATAATCTGCGTGGGTGCCCATCGTGCTGCCGATGATGCTCAAATGTTTGCCAAACATCAGCCGGTTATCAAACTCAAACTTCGCGCCGCTGGTATTGCCCACCGTCAGCAGCCGCCCGCCCCGTTTCAGCGCCCGCAGCGAGGTATGGTACGTGGCTGCGCCCACATTATCCACCACCACATCCACCCCCAGCCGGTTGGTCAATTTGAAGATCGCCTTGCCCCAATCCTCTTCCTGCCGGTTAATGGTCACATCTGCGCCTAACTGCCGCGCCAGCGCCAGCTTTTTTTCATCAGAGCCAACCACATAGATGCGGCCCGCCCCGGCCAGTTTGGCAATCTGAATAGAAGCGGTGTTCACGCCGCCACCCGCGCCCACAATCAGCACCGTCTCCCCCGCTTGCAGGCCGCCGCGCGCGATGAGCGAATGCCAGGCCGTAACAAACACCAGGGAAGCGGCTGCTGCCTCGGCAAAAGAGACGTGGTCGGGCATTTTCATCAGGTTACGGGCCGGTAGGGTGATGTACTCCGCCGCAAACCCATCCACATGTTCCCCGATAATGCTATGACCGTCCGTCATGTTGTCCCGGCCAATGCGGGCAAAATAGTCGTCCGGGTTCCAGAGGGTGGGGTTTACGGCCACCCGGTCGCCGGGCTGGAAGCGGGTCACATTGGCCCCAACCTGGGCTACCACGCCTGCGCCGTCGCTGCCCATCACGTGCGGCAGCTTCAATTTCAGCGCCGGCCAACCGGCCAACACCCACAAATCCAACCGGTTCAGCGCCGCCGCCTGCACAGACAGCAGCACCTCATCTGGCCCCATTTCCGGTTCGGGAATATCGGCCACACGCACTTGATCTAAATCGCCATGTTGGTGAAAAACGAGAGCTTTCATAGGGCGCAATGATAGACAGCGTTTCAAAGGTATGCAAGTGCCAGGTGTCAAGTGTCAGGCAATCACTGGTAATCACCTGGCACTTGACACCTGACACCTAAACACACCAAATCCACTTGCTTCCCCCTGGTAATTCTGGTAAGTTGTGGGTTATGAAACTCATCTTGCAGCATGTACAGGGACAGATCATTGAGGCCAACGGCCGTTACGCCCTGCTGCTTACCAACCCTACCCCGGAAGTACCGACGGACACCTCCCTTTATCTCTGTTTTGCCGTTGTGGTGCAGGGGCCAGAAGACCACATCCTCCCGGCAGTGGTGAAGGATGATTGGGGTATTGAAAAGCGCGGTCTGGATGTGTACACCTGGCTGGAAGAGGAAGGCCACCGTTTCCCGCGCACCGAGATTTTTGGGTTTGACCCCGATGGCACAGAAACGCAATGTTTTGTGCGGGCGCTGGAATTGTATGCCCGTCTGCCCTGTTATGCCTATGCCGGTAAACAGACGCCGGTAGCGGATGGCAAACTGCTCACGGCCGTCCTGCTGCCCGATGACACCACCACCACACCACAGAAAGGGAAACGGCCGTCGCACCTGCCCGCCCCCTTACCCAAAGCCGCCGTTAGCTGGTGGGCCATTCCGCCAGCCACCCAGAGCTTTGATTTTCTTTAACAGAGGATGCCCGAAGTCCGACTTCAGGCTACCGATAACCGATAACCGATAACCGATAACCGTTTACCGTTTACCGTTCACAGATAACCGACCACCGGTCACATGAAACGACCCAAACCCGCTCTGATTTTATTAACCGGCTGCCTGTTGGCGCTGCTGGCGTTTGTGCAGGCGGTTGGGGCGCGCCCGGAGGCTGCGGCCCAATCCCAGCCGTCTATCCTCTCGCCCGTTTGGGGGCCAAACATTCAGCAGTGGTCGGCGCATATTGCCGTTCTGGCCGACGTGTATGGGCTGGACCCGGACTTCATCGCCGCCGTTATCAAGGAAGAGTCCAACGGCCGTGTCGATCTGGTTAGCGAAGCGGGCGCGGTGGGGTTGATGGGCGTTATGCCCACCGGCCCAGGCCTGGAATGGCGGCCATCGGCCGCTGATCTGCAAAACCCGGCGGTCAATTTACGGTGGGGCGTAGGTATTTTGGCCGAAGTGGTGCGTCAATCGGGGGGCGATGTGTATGCCGCCTTAGCCGCTTACAGCGGCGGCTGGATGCAGGCCAATAACCGGGTGCCCCGCGCCTATGCCAGCCGGGTATTAGACAGTTACGGCCGTGCCGTAGCCGCCCGCACCGGCCAATCCCCCGATATTGCTACCCAGTGGACAATTGCCGTGGAAATCACCAGGGGGCATGTGCCCGCCGAACCCTTGTTGATATTGGGCAGCCAACCCCAAACGGGACTGCATCTGCTGGGCAAACATATTATCTACCGTTCCATTGATGCCGCCGGAAAAGCCTATTACGTGGTGGCCTACGCGGTGCCGGTTGTCCTGGCTCAGCCGGTCAACAGCGGGTTGGCTGCCATGGCCGTAAACCAGACCAGTGATCTGGATTTGTATCCGCAAGCACGGCCGTTAACCGAGGGCGTTAAAACAACGGATAACAGCCCGCACGTACTCATGGCCTGCCTGCCCACGCTGGATCGCCTGCGCGGGCAGGCCAGCACCCGCTGGTTTGCGCCTTCCAATTGTGCGATCTCTGACCGTTAAGAAATGAGATTTGGAGATTGAGAGATTAGGAGATTGCTAATCTCTCAATCTCCCAATCCCCTAATCTCTAGTTTCCATGCCCACCCCCTTCATGCACCTGCACATTGCCGAACAGATTCGCTGCGAAGCCGCCGCCAACGGTCACGGCCGTCTGGCCGACATCCTGATCGCCGAATGGCCCGCTTTTTACCTGGGCAGCGTCGCCCCGGACGTCAACGCCATCAGCGAACTGCCCCGCCCCGCCACCCACTTTTATGATTTGCCGCCGCTGCCTGCCGCGGACGCCTATCGGGAGATGTGGACACAGTTCCCGCAGTTAGCCCAACCCCGGCAATTGGCCGCCGGGCAGCGCATGTTTGTGGCCGCTTACAGCGCCCATTTGTTATATGACCTGATCTGGCTGCGCCAGATTGCCTGGCCCTACTTTTTCCAGGCTGACCATCTGGGGCCACCCAAACAGCGCCGCCTGATTCATTTCATTCTGCTCACCTACCTGGATTCGCTGGCGCGGGCGGAACTGCCGGACACGGCCGTAACCACCCTCGCCCACGCCCACCCCGACCACTGGCTGCCCTTTGCCGCCGATGACATCCTGATTCAGTGGCGGGAACTGCTCACCGACCAGTTAGCACCCGGCGCGCCGTCCCAAACGGTGGAAATCTACGCCGGGCGGTTAGGGCTGTCCCCGGCCGAATTTGCCGCCGCCCTGCACGACCCGGCCTGGATGGCCGAACATCTCTTTGGCAAACTGCCCATCGCGGAGATTCAAGCCATTCTGCAAACGGCCGTGCCCCAAAGCATCCAACTCATTCACGAATACTTACACGGAGAGATGCGTGTCAAGTATCAGGTGTCAAGTGTCAAGTTACGTGACACTTGACACTTGACACCTGACACCCAAACACCTGACACCTATGGTTATCCCCACCCCCCCCCGCCAGACCATCCAGGCCCGTTTCCCGGACGGCCGTGCCTTTGAAGCGCCGGTCGGTACCCCCATTGAAGCCTTTGTGCAGGCCGCCGAATTGGAGCGGCCGGGCCACGGCCGTACCGTGGCCGTGTTGATGAATCGCCGCCTGCGTGAACTTTCCATTTCCCTGCAAACCGACGCCGACCTCGTCCCCATCACCACCGCCGACTCCGATGGCTCGCGTATTTACCGCCGCTCGCTCTCTTTCCTGATGGTGGCCGCCGCCGCCGAACTGTTCCCAGCCTATACCATCACCATCATGCACTCCATGCCTTTTGGCGGGTACTACTGTGAATTTGACGGCGTGCGGGCGACCCAGGTTGATCTGGACGCGCTCAAAAAGCGGATGCGGGAGTTGGTGGCGGCCGACCTGCCCATCAACCAGGTGCGGGTGCCGTTGGACGAGGCGCTGCAACTGTTCCGCGATTGGGGGGATGAAGAGAAGGCCGAACTATTTGCCAAACGGCGCAAGGATTACCTGACGCTCTATGAACTAAACGGCGAACGGGATTACTTTCATGGTTTTATGGCGCCGCGCACCAGTTATCTGGAACCGTTTGATCTCCGGCCGTATAACAATGGCTTCATCTTGCAATTCCCCCGCCGCCACCAGCCAGATGTGCTGCAATCGTTTGAGGACGAGCCGGTGCTGGCGCGCGTCTTTCAAGAGTACGCCCAATGGCTGTCCCTCATTGGTGTGCCCAAAGTGGCGGCGCTAAACGAGACATTGAGCAACGGCCGTATCCTGCAAGCCATCCTGGTATCCGAGGCCCTGCACCAGCGCCAGTTGAACCGCATTGCCAACGAGATTGCTGAACGGCGTTCAGACGAACGGCACACGGCCGTGCGCATCGTCCTCATCTCTGGCCCCACCTCCGCCGGCAAAACCACCTTCAGCAAACGGCTGGCCATTCAACTGCTGGCGCGGGGCATTCGCCCCATCACGGTGGGCATGGACAACTATTTCGTCAATCGGGAAGAGACCCCCCGTGATGAAACCGGCGCGTTTGATTTTGAAGCTCTGGAAGCAGTAGATGTGGCCTTCTTCCAACAACAAATGCGCCAACTGCTGCAAGGCGAAACCATCATCCAACCCCGTTTCAATTTCCACACCGGCCGCCGCGAAGCAGGCGACCCGTTGACAATTGGCCCGGAACATATCATCCTCATCGAAGGCATTCACGGCCTCAACCCCCGCCTGGTGCAAAACGTCCCCCCCGAAGCCGTCTACCGCATCTTCATCTCCGCCTTCACTCAACTCAACCTGGACAAACACAACCGCATCCCCACCACCGACACCCGCCTGCTGCGCCGCATCGTGCGCGACGCCACCCATCGCGGCTACACCGCCGCCGACACCATTGCCCGTTGGCCCAGTGTGCGGCGCGGCGAAAAGCGGCACATCTTCCCGCACCAAAGCAACGCTGATGTCTTTTTCAACTCCGCCCTGGTGTATGAACTGGCCGCGCTCAAACCCTTTGCCGAGCCGCTGCTGGTGCAAGTGGAGCCAGACGCCCCCGAACGCATCGAGGCCAACCGCCTCCGCGCCTTTTTACAATGGTTCGACCCCCTGCCCCCCGAACTGCGCGCCCACATTCCCGGCGATTCCATCCTGCGCGAATTCATCGGCGGCTCCCTTTTGGAGCATTACGAGCCGGGGCTGCTGTTATAGAGATTGGAGATTGCTCCAATCTCTAATCTCCAATCACCACTCTTCCCCACTCGTGCAATTTGCCGCAGGTTGCTTTGGGTTGTCTGAGGTAGAATAAGATAGAAACCGGGTTTTTCTCAAAAACCCGGTTTCTATTATCCCTGATTGGAGAGTTGACTGTGACCGATTTGCACACATACCAGGAACAATATGATGCTTATAAAAGGCTTGGCCTCAAGCTAAACATGCAGCGCGGCCAGCCGAGTGACGCCGATTTTGACCTCTCAAACGAGATGTTGACCATTGTCAATGAGGACACGCTGTTGACGCCGGGTGGCATTGATATTCGCAATTACCCCGGCGGCGTCAGCGGGTTGCCGGAGGCGCGCGCCCTCTTTGCCACCGTGCTGGATGCCCAACCGGAAGAGATGGTGGTGTGGAACAACGCCAGCCTGGAACTGATGGCCAATACGCTGATGTGGGCCATGCTGCGTGGCCTGAAAGATAGCCCACGGCCGTGGGCCCAAGACAAACCCAAAATGATCGTGACCGTGCCGGGGTATGACCGCCACTTTTACCTGCTGGAAAAGCTGGGCATTGAGATGGTCGCGGTGGAGATGACGCCGGATGGCCCGGATATGGACGCCGTGGAACGACTGGCAAAAAGTGATCCGGCGGTGAAAGGCATCTTTTTTGTGCCTACTTACAGCAACCCCACCGGCGAAACGATTACCGACGAAGTGGCGCAGCGGTTGGCGGGTATGGAAACGGCCGTGCCCGATTTCACCATCCTGGCCGACGACGCCTACCGCGTCCATCACCTCACCGATGACTACCCCGCGCCGCCCAACCTGCTGCACCTGTGTGCCGCCGCCGGGCATCCCGACCGGGTGTATGTGTATGGCTCCACTTCCAAGATGACCTTTGCCGGAGCGGGCGTGGGCTTTTTTGCCACCAGCGTGGCGAATGTGAAGTACATCACCGGCCTGATGGGAGCGCAATCCATCGGCCCGAACAAGGTGGAGCAGTATCGCCATGTGCGCTTCCTGCAACTCTATCCCGGCGGCATTCCTGGCCTGATGCAGGATCATGCCAACCTGCTGCGCCCCAAGTTTGAGGCCGTTTACCGCATCTTGGCGCAGGAGTTGGGGAACTCTGGTCTGGCAACCTGGGCAGAGCCAAAGGGGGGCTACTTCGTCAGCCTGGACACGGCGCGCCCGGTGGCTGACCAGGTGGTGGCGCTGGCCAATGCGGCCGGCGTTTCGTTAACGCCGGCGGGGGCGACATATCCCTACGGCCGTGACCCCCACAATCGCAATATCCGCCTGGCCCCCAGCCGCCCGCCCGTCGCCGAAGTGGAACAGGCGATGACAGTGGTGGCGGCGTGTATTAAGCTGGCCTCGGCAGAATATGATGGTCGTCATCCGTAACCCGTCATCCGTGACCCGAAGTCGGATTACGGTTGTCTTCTTAGCCTAAACCAGCTTCTCGCGCCCGGATGGCAGCCTGGGCGCGGTCGGCTACCTGCAATTTGCTGTAGATGTTGGAAACATGGTTGCGGACTGTTTTCAAGGTGATGCTCAACTGTTCGGCGATAGCCGCGTTCGCCTCCCCGCGGGCGATCAGCGTTAAGATCTCCCGCTCGCGGTCGCTTAGTTCGGGGAAGACGCCTTGAGGCACGAGGCTGCGAGTTGTGGCAAAGTACTCCATCAGGCGGGACGCAATCGTGGGACTGAAAATGGCTTCACCCTCCCCAACCGCGCGAATCGCGCGCATCATTTCCTCTTCGTCGGCATCCTTCAGGATGTAGCCGCGCGCCCCGGCGCGCAGCGCGGCAAAGATGGATTCGTCATCTTCAAAAAGCGTGACAACCAGGATGCGAACGGTTGGGCTGCTCTGGCTCAGTTCCCGTGTGGCTGCCAGGCCGCTGCCATCCGGCATCTGTAAGTCCATCAAAACAACGTCCGGTTGTTGGGCCAGGGCCATGCTGACCGCTTCTTTGCCACTCTTGGCCTCGCCAACGAGCTCAATACCGGGCATGGATTTGAGAAGGGCCTGCATCCCTTTGCGGAAGAGGGGGTGATCATCAGCGATCAAGACAGTCAGGGAACTCATGGTTTACGCCTTGGACAAGGGAAGCGATGCCAGAACCCGGACGCCGCCACCGGAGGCCGGCTCAATGACACAGGCGCCACCCAACTCCACCGCCCGCTCCCGCATCGAAAGGAGTCCCAGGCCACCATTTTGGCGGCCGCCGGCCGGGAGGCCCACACCATCATCCACAATCTCAATGTTTAGCGCGCCATTTAGCTCAAGACGAACCAGGCAGTGGTGGGCCTGGGCATGGCGGACAACGTTTGTCAGGGCTTCCTGGGCGATGCGATAGGCAGCCACTTCCACCGCCGCGGGCAAAGATGGCAATTCCTCTGGCGATTCGATCTGGACGTGCAGGCTGGCCTGCCCATTCTCGCCGGGGCGGCTGCACTGACTGGCAAGGGCGCGCACGGCCACAACCAGGCCCAATTGATCCAGGGTGGGTGGCCGCAGGGCATAGACGAGGCGGCGAATATCGTCAATCATCGCTCGAATCTCCAGCCGCAGTTCATCCACTAACGCTTCCGCTTCCTCTGGATCGCTGCGGATCGCGCGGCGCAAAACGCCCGCCTCCAGGTTCAGGGCAGCCAGGGTGGCTCCCAGGCCGTCGTGCAAATCACGCCGCAGGCGACGACGCTCTTCTTCCCGCGTTCGGACCATCTGCAAGCGTGAATGTTGCAAGGCGGCCGTTAACTGGACGGCGTGAACGGCCGGGCCAGCCTGGTGGGCGATGTGTTCCAACAGATGGTGATCTGTCTGGCTGAAACGCTCGTCCACACTGCGGGCGCCGGCAATCAGTTCCCCCACCTTTTCCCCCTGGTAGATCAGAGGCAGACGCAGCGTGTTTTCGACCTCATTGCCGACTACAGCGGCCGTCTTAATCTCCTCACCGGCGCGTATGCTGATGGCCACGTAGGGCAGCTTCAAGGTCTGGGCAATCGTCTCTACCAGGGTCGGTAATACCACGTCAGGGGCGAGGGCCGCTTCCAGCCGCTTACCCAGTTTAGAGAGGGCGGCCAGGGGATCGTCTCGCTCCCCGTAGAAAAGCCGGTTGACGCCGCGCTGTAACCACTCCTGTAACGGATGAAAGAGGACGGCCACCAGCCCCGTGGCCAGCAGAGCGATGACGGGGTGGCCACGCGCCTGCAATAAGATTCCCAGCCCGCTGACAACCAACACGTAGATAACAACCACGCTGACCGTGAGCGCCCCGTAGAGCAGCGTGCGGTAAATGACGAGATTGATGTCGTAAAGCTGGTGACGCAGGATGGCAATGCCGGCAGCCACCGCCACCGCCAGGACAGTCAGGTTGCTGCCGGCAATGCTCAACTCCAGCAGCCATTGATTCTCTGTCCAGACAAGCCCGGCAACTGCGCTGCCGGCCACACCCAACAGAAATAAACCCAGCGCGTAAAGGGGCCATTTCATCTGTTCCCGCTCGATGCCGTGGGAGCGACGGAAGCGCAGGCCAAAGGCCGCGATGGCCCCCAGGAAGCCTACCGTTAGCAGCCCAGCTCCAGCCTGATTAGCCACATTGAGGAGGTCAACAGCCGCCGGCAGGCCATAGGGGTTCGGGCCAGTTTTCCACAACGCCAGCGGGCCGGGATGGAGAGCTACCCCGGCGGTGACCATAAACAGCCCGGCCGCGGCCGAGCAGAAGGGGATGACCCAGTGACGGGATGGTAAACGGCCGTCGGGAAATAGATAGAAGACGAATATCGTCGGCAAAAAGAAGGCGGGAAGCCAGAACCAACTCCCGAGCCAGTTCGCCAGGGCGAGGCCGGTCATGCCCATGTTCAAGGAGGCGGTGGCATAACGGCCGTAAGCCCCAACCGCGATATTCAAGGCAGAGAGAACGGCAACGGAGACAAAAATCCAGCCAATCGTATTGCGGGGGTGTCGTGAGGCGACCAACGCGCCCACAATCCCGTAGACGATGGCGATAAAAGGGTTCAAGGCCGCGTGGGAAAGGAGATGGCTCATGTCGCCGGAGGTGAGGGCGAAGTAGACGATCAGCACCACCCCCGCCAGGGAGAGCATAGTGGCAAGCAGCGCCAGCGACCAGGCCAGGCGGCTCGGTGTCCGATTGATGGTGGGCATAGGGGCCGACTGAGGCTGATACGGCCGTTTCATACTCATCATTTTACCATATTCGTGGCGTCCTTACGGGATAACAAAGCTGCTTACTAAAGTCCAGCCGAAGGCAATGCCGTCGTCATCGCGTTGGCCCAGGTGTGCCAAGCCACAGCGTGCGACCCAGCCAGGCCAGGGCCAGCGCGAGGAGAACGGCGAAGGTGGCCGAACCGATCTGCCCGGTCACCGGTGGCAGGAACTCGGCAATGAAAAAAGAGAAGAAGAAGCCGCCGGTGGCCGCCAGCAGCAGGATGCCGGCCCGGCGCGGAAAGACTTCGGCCCGAATGGTTACGATTCCGGTCAGGAGAAAGCCCATTGTGAGGGCTACACCCAGGGAAAAAAACAGCCCGTTTTCGCCGGGAATCAGGTTAAGTGAAGGATAGAGAAGGGGTGGGGCAGCCAGAACGATCCACAGAAGGATACCAGTTTGCAGCAGCCCATGACCGACAAGACCTGACCATCCAGCTCGATTTGCCTGCCGGGCATAGACGGCCGGTAATGACAAAAGGAGAAATATCCCGGCCAGCAGGAAGATCAGACTGATGCCCGGCGACAACGGTTGGTTCATCACCGGTTGCATCGCCAGGAGTACGGTTGCCACCCCTTGCAGCGAGGCACCCACTATTAAGAAGATTCCACTCCAACGAAAAGCTGTCTTAGTCATCGGTAGGCATCCTTTGCGCTATTTGATTTCCTGCCAAAGCACCCAAATGAGGGGTAACTGGGCTACGGCATAGATCAGGTGGGAAACGTAATGGCCCAGCGATTGCTCAGGATAGAACGGCCAGAGTGGGATAGGCAAAACAGAGAGGAGCGCACCGATTACGAGGTGCGCGCCGAAGGTCCAAGCTATCAGCAGCCAGGCCCATAACCGGCGCCGGTGGGGCTGCCTCCACCAGCCGAGGAATAACACCAGCCCCATCAGCGCCGGAAAGCTGTTTTCCCAGCGCCAAACGGGCAGTTCTAATTCGAGGGTAGTATGGACATAAGCGCCCAACCAGGACAGAAAGACCAACGCGGCCACCAGGGCGGTTTTACTTTGGCGGGAAGCTGTGATGGGCATGGCATACCTCAATTTTTTCCAGAACTTTCTGCCAGCAGTTCAGATAACAAGCAGCGAAAACCAGATACCGGCAACGTTGAAAGGCATTTTCACCCAGGAATCGCCATAATCGGCCGTGTGCCAGATGTCGCCGTTGACCAGTCCGGCGTATAAATGGCCCGGCGCGCCCGGAATAGTCGTGAGAACCGTCGCGGCGACGGGGAGTGGGTGGGATTGCCAGCCAATGGGCTGCCAGCCTGCGCCGTCCATCGTGCGGTAAAGATAGATTTCCGGCGCTTTGCCAAAGGCGTTAAACGGGCTGGGGGCGACGCAGATATACCAGATTTCCGGGTTTTCCGGATCGGCTGCACAAACCAGGCCATAGTTTTTCGCCAACCCCTGCCTGGCCTTGCGAAAGGTTTCGCCGCCATCCTGGCTAAAGGCGGCCCCGCCACCGCTGCCACCGGCTTCGTAAACCCAGTTGCTATTGGTGGCGTGGTATTTGAGCGAATGGCAGTCACGGAGCGCGCCGCGCCGGTGGCGCGACCAGGTTCGGCCGTTATCATCACTCCGCACCACCGCCCCCAGTTCGACTCCGGCCAGCAGCGTTCCAGGTTTGGCCGGTGAAGGGGCGATGG
The DNA here is from genome assembly GCA_019637635.1 of Anaerolineae bacterium. Taxonomy (GTDB): domain Bacteria; phylum Chloroflexota; class Anaerolineae; order Promineifilales; family Promineifilaceae; genus CAADGU01. The sequence continues at coordinate 43,723 of JAHBVI010000016.1, read as the reverse complement.
CAAAGACGTAGGGACGCCGGTCGGGTAGTTCGGCCGGCGAGAACCACCACCAACGGTTGGGAATGCGGCGGAATCCTTCCAATTCGGCCCAGGTTTGGCCGCCATCGCTGGAGATAAACAGCAGGGCTGGTTTTGTGCCCGCATAGACAATGTTGCCGTCGTGCGGGCTAACGGCCAACGACTTGACGACCCACCCCGCCATACCACTGGCGCGCCAGGTATAGCCGCAATCATCAGAGCGTAAGACGCCATGGCGGGTTCCGGCATAGACAATTGCCGGGTTCGCCGGGTTGTTCGCCAGGCAAGTTACCTGGTGATCGGGGATAAGGCGTTCCACGCGCCAATCGCCGTGGCGGTCACATTCAGCGCGGGTGATCCCTTTATCAAAAGCAGCCAGGAAAATTTTGTCATTCATAGGCTCATTCTCTGGAGGTATGCACCGTCAACTGGAGGTAAGCAGGGCAATGCCGATGACGAAGGGGGCGACATGATGTAGCGCCGGATAGTACATGTCATCTCGAGCAGCGATGGGTAAGACGATCAGCCAAAACAGGTTCCAAATCAGGGCCGTCCAGCCGGCCCACCCCGGCACAAGCCGGGTCTGAAGGAGCGATAGACCAAAGGCTGCCTGAGCCAGCAAGGCCAGTATCACATACAACACGGTCTGGGAATAGACCCACTGGCGATTGTAAAGATAGGCTGTTTCGGCAACGATGACGACAACCGCGCCGATCAGATAAGTGACCATGCCTAACCGCGCTATGACCGGGTCGCCGGCCGCTCGCAGGAGATCCTCCAGCAGAACCAATCCCCAGGCAGTAACCAGAATAGCCAGGATGACACTACCCCGTTCCCAGCGCAGATAAACAGCGGTCGCGCTGGCCGGCCACTGCCAGATGGCCCGGCCGGTATAGAGGATGCCGCCGACAGTAAAAATAAGGCCACAAGCAATGAGCAGAATCGCTGTGATTTGGCGCTCGGATAATAAAACCTGCCCGTTCATGCTGTTTTTCACCTTTTCTGGTCATGACCTCGTGAAAGGTTGCCAGTAATCTGGCGGCCCCTCATTTTTACTTGACGGCCGACTGCTGTGGTGGGAGTGACGCCAGGTACAACCAGAGGGCGCGTAACTCGTCATCGTCCAACTTGCCAACCGATTGCCAGGGCATAAACATGGGGTCTAGTTGACGGCCGTTTGGGATCATACCGGTGCGCATCGCCGTGATGAAATCCTCTTCTGTCCAGCCCTGAAGCTCGCCGCCCGGTGTCAGGTTGGGTGCGGGCGGCGCATCCGGCTCGCCCGGTTGGCCGCCGGCCAGTTCCGTCCCATGACAGCTCCGGCACAACCCGGCCAGATAGTGGCCGTAAGCCTCATTGGCGCCGACTGTTGGCATTTCCGGAAAAGGTAAATCGTGGTTGATATACTCAGCCGGGAACACATTACCAAACTGCCCGGCCCCTACCAGCATACGGCCGAGCAGGGTCAGGGCTGGTTTGGGTGTCTCATTACCCTGTTGGGGCAGCGTCTTCAGATAGGCGATGATGGACGCCAGGTCCTCTTCACTGAAATAGATGAACACCTCGGCCGGCATGATCATGAGTTGACGGCCGTCTGTATCCAGGCCATGACGAATCGCCCGTACCAGGTCGGCCTCCGTGTGCGTCTCAGCTAAACCGGTGAGGTTAGCCGCATATACTGTGCCAATAGACGGGTCGTTAATCATTGCCTGGCCGGTCAAATCAGGTCCGTGACAGGAGGTGCAGGCCACGTGAACGAGATGATCGCCGCGCGCCACGGCCGTATCATCGGTGGGTATGATGATCGTTTCGGCCCGAATATCATCATGTGTCTTGTTGAGCCGCCTCTCCCCAGCCACACTCAGGGCGAGAGCGGCAAGGGCTACCAAAACGATTACACTGCCCAAAATAATGCCAATCCACTTGAATATGTTTTTCATCGTCAGCTTGCCTCACGCTTCAACAAAAGGATGCCATTGCGTTTACTGTAGCTGATGCCCCCTTCCTTTGTCATGAGGCAGGCGCCTTATTTTGCCTGGGAAAGTTACCCGGCCGGCCGTTGGGAAGATATCCCGACGAAGTTGGACGGCTTCCGTAAAACGAAGCAGCGAACGGCCGTAGACGGGCCGGCGGCTGCCAACGAATGTGGCGCGGTGGTGAGATCGGCCACAGCGACCCAGAAAGACCGCGCTGGAGCAGGATCCCCCCGTGGCCGAAGTGGAACAGGCGATGACGGTGGTGGCGGCGTGTATTAAGCTGGCCTCGGCGGAGTATGATGCCGGTAATCGGTAATCGGTGCCCGGTAATCGGTAAGGCTTTTCACCGATAACCGATTACCGATAACCGATTACCGATTACCCCCCAAATAAACCCCCTGCACCCGCTCATCCGCCTGCACTTCCGCCGGGGGGCCGGTGTGAATGACCTGGCCGTAGTGTAGCACGGTGATCTGGTCGGCCAGGGTGAAAATGACATCCATGTCATGTTCGACGATGAGCAGGGTCAGGTCGCGAGGCAGGGATTGGATGAGGCGGATCATGTCGGCCGTTTCGGCGGGGGACATACCGGCGGTGGGTTCATCCAGCAGCAGCAGGCGGGGATTGAGCGCCAGCGCCAACGCCACTTCCAGGGCGCGCTGCTGGCCGTAAGCCAGATCGCCTGCTTTGACGTGGGCCTGTTCGGCTAAGCCGACCTGTTGCAGAACGGCCGTAGCCGCAGTGTGTACGGCCGTAAACCCCCTGATAGGCTTGAACCAATGACGATTGATCCGTTCCCGATGCTGCACGGCCAGCCGCGCATTTTCCAGGGACGTCAGCCCGGCAAACAGGTTGTTGCGCTGGAAGGTGCGGCCCACCCCCAGATTGGCGCGGGCGGGGACGGACAGGTGGGTGATGTCACGGCCGTGCAGCCACACCCGCCCCGTTTGTACCGGCGGCGCCCCGGCAATCAGGTTAAACAGTGTGCTTTTACCCGCCCCATTTGGCCCAATAATCGCCCGCCGTTCACCGGGAGCGATGTGCAGGTTGACGGCCGTTAACGCCTGCACCCCATCAAAACGATGGCTCAATCCTTCGACTCGTAATGCATCCACTTGACACCTGACACTTGAACACCCGACACCACCCTTTGCCACAGGCTGAGAATGCCGCGTGGCGCAAAGAGGACAAAGAGGATGAAGATGATGCCCTCCACCGTTTCCCAACGGTCGAGATAGCTGCTGGCGATTTGGGGGAAGAGGCGCACCAGCAGGGCGCCCAAGATGGGGCCGGTTAACGTGCCCGCGCCGCCGATGATGACCATGACCATCACCTGCCCGGAGATGGTCCAATACAGATTTTCCGGGGAGGCGTGGCGGAAATAGAGCGCGAGCAGCATCCCGCCCAGCCCGGCAAAGACCCCGGCAATAACAAAAACGGCCATTTTGTAGCGAAAGGTGGCGTAACCAAGCGCCTGCATTCGCACTTCGTTTTCGCGGATGCCACGCAGCGTCCAGCCAAAGGGACTGTTCACCAGGCGGCGCAGCAGCCAGTAGGCCAGCACAAAAAAGGCCAGCGCCAGAAAGTAATACGCCTGGCGGCTGTTGATGAGCCATTGCAGTGGGCCGAGGGTGATGTGCGGGGCGGGGATGCCGGGCAGACCGTCGGAACCGCCGGTCACGGCCGTCCAGCGAATGGCCACGCTAAAGAGCATCTGGGCAAAGGCGAGAGTGATCATCAGGAAGTAAACACCGCTGGTGCGCAGGGCAAAAAAGCCGATGATGGCGGCGGTCACGGCCGTGACCAGCACCACCACCGGCAGCAGCAGCAGCAAATTCGCCGTCAATCCTAAGGCCAACGGATGATTGCTGGACAGATACGCGGCCGTATACGCCCCCAGGCCAAAAAAGGCGGCGTGCCCAAACGAAGGCAGGCCGGTGTAACCAAGCAGCAAATCCAGGCTCATGGCAAAAATGGCAAAAGCCATCACCTCAATGGCCAGGCTCAGGACATACGGCCGTGCCCCCCACGGCAGCAGCAGCGCCGCCAGCAGCAATACCGGCAAGAGAATTTTGGTAACAGGAAGTCGCATCGGTGTGATATGTAATTGGGTAATTGGGTAATTGAGCAATTACCCAATTACCCAATTCCTCAATGACCCTCTTCCACCCCAAACAAGCCCGACGGCCGTACCAGCAGCACCGCCGCCATCACTGCAAAAATCAGAAAGAGGGAAAACTCCGGCAGCCGCGCCTTGCCAAAGGTGTCCGTCAGGCCAATGAGCAGCGCGCCCACAAACGCGCCGCGCAGTGACCCCAACCCGCCAATGACCACAACCACAATGGTGAGGATCAAAATCTCGAAGTCCAGTCCGGGGTAGAGGGTGGTGATGGGCGACCCCAGGACGCCAGCCAGCGCCGCCAGGGCTACGCCCCCGGCAAAGGTGGCGGCAAACACGCGCTCCACGTTAATGCCCAGGCCGCTGACCGTCTGCGGATGGGTGACGCCGGCGCGGAGGATGGCCCCCAGGCGGGTGTACCCCAGGAAAAGGGCCAGCACCAGTGCCAGCAGCAGACCCATGCCAATAATCGCCAGCCGGTAGAGGGGGAATTGCAGGCCAAAGAGGGGCACGGCCGTGGCCAGGAATGCCGGCGGCGACACGGTTTGGGTATACGCGCCCCAACGCCATTCGGCCAGATCAGACAAGACCAGGGCCACGCCGAAGGTGAGCAGGACTTGTTGCAGTTGGTGTTCGCGGCCGTAGCGCCCGTGGCCGTAGCGCCCGCGCAGCAAAAACCGTTCCACCAGCCAGCCCATGGCCCCTACCAGCAATGGGGTGAGGAGCAAGGCGGGCCAGAAGGCGTTCCATTGTTTCACGGCCGTCAGCCCCATATACCCGCCCACCAGATAAAACGCGCCATGACTCAGGTTAATCACCCGCATCTGCCCAAAAATCAACGACAGCCCCGCCGCCATAATAAAAAGCAGCATACTGGCTACCAGGCCGTTGAGCAGTTGCAGCAGGAAGTTGTCCATAGGTACCCATGTGTCAGGCGTCAGGTGCTTAGGTGTCAAGTGTCAAGTTGGCTGACACATGACACATGACACATGACACATGACACTTCCCTATCCCATCGAATCATCCCCAGGGTCTACAATTGGCCCCAGATTTTCCAGAATGACGTTGCGCAATGTGCCGTCTACCGGCTGCACGTCGCGGGCGTACATGTTGTGTTCAGGGGCCTGCGAATGGGCATCCAGGCGGAAGGGGCCGCGCGGACTGTCGAAGGTAATGCCATCCAGGGCGGCAATGAGTTGGTCTACGGCCGTGTCCCCCTCCGTTCGTTGGAGCATCTCGTCAATCACACGGGCCGTGTCGTAACCCTGCACGGCAAACACGTCGGCGTCACGATTTGTGAAGGCGTGGAAGTCCGTTTTGAACTGGGCATTTTGTGGATTGTCCAGCACGTATGACCAGAAGAGCGTACTTTTCACGCCCTGAGCGGCTTCCCCTTGCTCCGGCAGTACGTCTTCTTCCACAATAAAACCGGCCCCCGTCAGCGGAATCTGCTGCCCCAGGCCAAAGTCGTGATATGCCTTGACGAAGGTGACGGCGGCGCTGCCGCTGTAGAAGGCGTAAATTAACTCTGCGCCCGTGGCTGCTAATTCGGCCATAAAGGGGGCCGGGTCGCCCATGTTGGGGAAGGGGGTGCGCTGCACGGCCACCACCTCGCCACCGGCAGCGGTGAAACTGTGGGTGAAACTGGTGACGTTGTTCTCCCCGGCGGCATAATCGGGTACGCTGATCACGGCCGTGCGCCCCACATTTTCCGCCGCCCACGTGCCCATGGCGTGAGGGGCCATCCAGTTGGTGAAGGAAGTACGCCAGATGTAAGGGGTCTTGGCGGCGCGGCTGTGGGCGTTGGAGCCAGCATTAGAGCAAAGGCATAACACCTGATTATCGTGGAAATAGTCGCGCAGCCCGGCCAAGACGCCGGAACTGACGATGCCGGTGACAAAGGCAACTTCGTCTTGTTCCACCAGCCGCCGCACCTTTTGTTGGGCCACGTCGGGGTTAATTTCCGTATCGGCGGTGATCAACTCAATCGGACGACCGGCGACTTCATTGCCCAAAGCGTCAAAATAGAGCTGCATCCCCTGAGTAATGCTTTCTCCCAGGACGGCGTAGATACCGGAGTAGGGCAGCAAGACGCCAATTTTGAGCGGCCCGGCCTCCTGGCGGCGGCAGGCCGTCAGAACGCCGGGCAGGGAAAGGGCAACGGCCGTGCCCCCCGCTACCTGTAAAAACTGCCGCCGCGAAAGGGCGGGAATCCTCTTTTCGTGCATATTCTCCTCTTCAATGAGGCCCCAACCGCAACTTTTACGGCCGTGCCAGATGTTCATCAAAAAAAGCCGCCACCCGTTCCATAAAAACCGTCCAACCCATGTCGTAAAAAAAATGCCCCTGCTCCTCATATTGGTACAGGGTGGCCTCCTTACCGGCGGCTTGCAGCGCGGCATACAGTTTATCCGACCATTCCGGCGGCGTCTCCACCCACTCTTGCCCATCGGCCAGGCCCACGTGAATTTGCACGGGGGCGGCAATGTGGGACAGGTGATAATAGGGCGCGAATCGTTGCAAGGCCGTGGGGTTCACGGCCGTGTCCAGATATGCCGCCACCACTTCCGCCGCCAGATCGGGCGGGATCACCTCGCCCGGATTACAATGATCCGCCTCCGGATCCAATTGTTCCGGCAGGCAACCCGGCCCCCAACGGGCGATCAGGTCAGCGTCGTCGGCGCTGTTGGGGGCATATAACACGGCCGCCCGCGCCCGGTCATCCACCACCAACAGCTTGGTGATAATGCCGCCGCCCATGCTGTGCCCCCACAAACCCACCCGTTCGCTGTCCGCCTGGGGCACAGACGGCAGGGCGCTGAGTAAATGCAGCACATCCAGCAGCAGCCCGGTGTGAAACAGGCTGACGCCCACATCCGATTGGCCCCAACTGCGCAAATCGGGAGCAATGGTCAGGTAGCCCCGCCGGTTCAGATATTCGGCCGCCTGCCAGGTGCCCCAACCAGACCAGTAATCCTTCCGGTCATAATAGCCATGCAGCATGATGATGACCGGGAATGGCCCTGCGCCCGGCGGCGTCTGCATAATGCCGGTGATGGTCAGGTCGTCGCTGGGGTAGGTGATGTAATGGCGGGTGAAGGTGGCCGTCTCGGTCAACACCGCCTGGATGCGAATGGCGCCGTCGGGATAATCGCGTGCCCGCAAGGCATCCAGCGTGAAGGGGTACAGCAGATCGGGGGTAGCGGTGGGTATGGCCGTAGGTGGTATGGGGGAAGGGGGCACGGCCGTTGGCGGCACGGGTGTGGCTGTGGCTGTGTGGGTAAGGGTGGGCACGGCCGTATGGGGAGCGGTGGCTGGTGGGGTGGCGTCAGTAACGGCCGTTGGCGCAACGGCGGTGGCGCAGCCGGTGTGCCAGAAACCGAGCCAGAGGGAAAATAGCAGCCAGCGCCAACGGGTACAGGTCATGGTTACGATTGTGTTCATTTTTTGCCGATTGACAACCTGTCTATTTGACAACCGTCTAGGGGCGGCGGCGGCTTTGATGACATTCCTCAGTTTTCGCCAGGCGAACAGCCCGTTATAATGACGCCTGTTAGCAGCAGTTTCCAAACGTGGATAGTCCCGACAGGTTTTTTTTTGACTTGTGAAGTTTCAAACGAACTGGTAAAAAATCTGTCAGGCTTGAATGGTTACTCTAAAGGTATAGGTTTATTATGAAAATCAGCAATATCCTTATGACGAAAAGTCATCAATTGATTACGGTACAGCCGGAACAAACCGTATCCGAAGTGGTGACTTTGTTCCGCGCCCACAATATTGGCGCGCTGCCGGTGGTGACGGCCGACGGCCGTCTGGCTGGCATCCTCTCCGAACGCGACATTGTGCGCCGCCTGCCGGAATTTGAGCAAATTTTGGCAACGCCGGTACAACTGCTGATGACCACACAGGTGATCACGGCCGTGCCCGACGACGACCTGATGTCTGTGGCCCACACCATGACCGAACGCCGCATTCGCCATTTGCCGGTGCTGGAAGACGGCCGTCTCATCGGCATCATCTCCATCGGCGACGTCCTCAAAGCCCAACGCGACCAATATCGCGGCGAAATTGACACCCTGGAAACACAAATACTGGCCGATAAATCGTAATCCGTAACCCGTGAACCGTAACCCGTAAACGGATTACGGATTACGGTTCACGGATTACGGGCCGACGAAGGAGAACCCCATGTCCCCCACTGGAACCCCAGAATCCCCCCTGCGCGTGGCCGTCATTGGCGCCGGCCCCGCCGGTTTTTATGCCATCGAACGCCTTTTCAAAGAAAAAAATCTAACCATCGAAGCCGATTTGTACGACCGCCTGCCCACCCCGTATGGCCTGGTGCGGGCCGGTGTGGCCCCCGACCATCAAAAGATCAAATCTGTCACCAAGGTGTTTGACAAACTGGCGGCGCAGCCACAGTTTCACTTTTTTGGCAATGTGACGATTGGGCAAGATGTGCAGGTGGATGACCTGCGCCGTTTTTACCATGCCATCATCTACACCACCGGCGCCCAAACGGACAAAGGTCTGGATATTCCCGGTATTGATCTGCAAAACAGCCACGCCGCCACCGAATTTGTGGCCTGGTATAACGGCCATCCTGATTACCGCGATTGCCAATTTGACCTGTCGCAAGAGCGGGTGGCGGTGGTGGGCATCGGCAATGTGGCCGTAGATGTGGCCCGTATTTTGTGCCGGACGCCGGAAGAGTTGATGGAGACGGATATTGCCGAACACGCGCTGGAAGCCTTGCGCCACAGCCGGGTAAAGGAAGTGTATATGTTGGGGCGGCGCGGCGTGGCCCAGGCCGCCTTTACCACTGCCGAGGTGAAAGAACTGGGTGAAATGGCTGGCGCGCACGTCACCGTACCGCCGGCCGAAGCGGAACTAGACCCGGTGAGTCTGGAATCGTTGGCCGAGGCCGACCGGGGCACGATGCGTAAAATTGAGATTGTGCAGGAGTATGCCGGACGGCCGTGTACCGGCAAACCACGCTGCCTGACGCTCCGTTTCCTGGTGTCGCCGGTAGAGTTGATGGGGGATGCCGACGGCCGCGTCTGCGCCATGCGCCTGGTCCACAACGAACTGTATAAGACCGAATCCGGTTCCATTCGCTCAAGGGCCACCGACCGGTTTGAAGAAATACCCGTTGGCCTGGTATTCCGTTCCATCGGCTATGAGGGTGTACCCATTCCCGGCGTGCCCTTCCACGAACGGTGGGGCGTCATCCTCAACGAGGCGGGGCGGGTGATAGACCCGCAGACCAGCCAGCCGGTTGTGGGTGAATACACCGCCGGTTGGATCAAACGCGGCCCTTCCGGCGTGATTGGCACCAACAAACCAGACGCCATTGAAACGGTGGAATGTCTGCTGGCCGACGTGCAGGCGGGTAAACTGCTGTCGCCGCAATCGCCCACATTCACGGCCGTGCAATCCTTCATCCAGGAGCACCAGCCCCGTTACGTCACCTACGAAGACTGGCTGCGTCTGAACGAACTGGAAGAAACCAATGGCGCCGCCTGTGGTCGCCCCCGCCTCAAATTCACCCGTGTCGAAGAGATGCTGGTCGCATTAGGGAAGTAAGGCGTTCAGGTATTCACGTGTTCAAGTGCCCACGTGAACACCTGAACACCTAAACAGATGAACACCATCACCATCTACACCGACGGCGGCTGCGACCCCAACCCCGGTATTGGCGGCTGGGCGGCCATTCTAAAATATGGCGAACACGAAAAGACGCTGACCGGCAATGAGCCGTCCAGCACCAACAACCGCATGGAACTGACGGCAGCGATAGCCGCGTTACGGGCGCTGACACGGCCGTGTACTATCAACTTCTACACCGATTCCGAATATCTGCGCAAAGGCATCACCGAATACATTGACAAATGGGCGGCCAAGAAGTGGAAAGATGTGGCCAACGCCGACCTGTGGCAGCAGTTATGGCCGTTGGTGCAAAAACACCAGATAGAATGGCATTGGGTCAAAGGCCATGCCGGGAATGAGTATAACGAACGGGTAGACGTGTTGGCGCGGCAGGCGCGGCTGGAAATCACTCCCCCGGAAGAAATTGATCCCTATATTCCCCGGCTTTATCTGCGTGCGTCTTGCAAAGGCAACCCTGGCCCTGGTGGCTGGGGGGTGGTGCTGGAACAAGACGATGAAACCACTCAGGCCAGCGGCTCTATGCCCCAAACCACCAATAACCGCATGGAGCTGATGGCCGCCATTGAGGGGCTGCTGCTGCTGCCGCCGGGCAGCGATGTGCAGATTTTTACTACTTCAGATTACGTGTACCAGGGGATCACGCAGTGGATTCACGGTTGGCGCAAACGCAACTGGCAAAAAAAAGGGGAGACGCCCATCGCCAATGCCGATTTATGGCAGGCGTTGGACCGGCTGGCGTCCGCTTACTCCATTCGCTGGATCAATGCCAAAGGGCAAACGTTAGCCGGGTTAGATGAGGCGGGAACATTGGCGGTCACGGCCGTGCCAGACCGGTAATCGGTATTCCGTTATCGGTAATCAGTATTGGCTTATGGCTTCCGGCGGCAGGTGACATGCAAAAAACCAAAATTACCGGTTACAGGCGTTAATTCTTGCACTTCCAGCACCTCAAAATTTTCACCCCCAAACCGTACAATTTCGCCTACCTCCGGCCGTTTATCCACGCTCATAATCGCTCCCGGATGTGGGCTGCCTACCACCACAAAACTGACCTGATAAAAAATTTCATCCTCATTTATCATGGTTAAATGTCCCTCCGCTGCTCTGTAGATGCATGATTGAAGTTCGGTTCAATCTCAAATCTCCCAATCTCCAATCTCTGACCTCTACAAATCGGCCAGATTGCGGTGACGCAGCTTAAAGGCCACATCTGTAGCCAGATTTCGCATCACCAAAAACCCAATACGGTTGTGTTCATTGCACAAAGCATAAAAAGAATCACTATCAATGAGATAGAGTGAGGCGCCCTCGTCCGTCGCCTTGACTGATGCTGACCGATACCCCTGATCAATCAACGCCATTTCGCCAATGACCTGCCCCTTACCCAGCATCACTAAACCCCGTGCATTTTCCAATCCCTGCACAAACACATCTACCGACCCGCTGGCGATGACGTACATTTCTTTACCAGTTGTATTTTGCTCGATGATCAACTCGCCTGGTTGTAAAATCACGTGCTGGCAGATGGCCTCAATCTGGGCTAACTCTTCACTGTTCAAGCCACGAAATAAATGTACACGTTTGAGTAATAGGGTAACAGACATCACGTCCTCCTTTTGCCAATTTCAGAAAAAATTATGGCTGGTGGCCGGTGGTTAGTAGCTATTCTTACCAGCCACCGGCTACCAACGACCAGCCTCATTGTACCACGAAGGCGCATCTAAAATATAGTTGACTTTTGTCCATGAGTTGGTAAACTACCGCCTGTTCTGAGCCGAAGTGGCGAAACTGGCAGACGCGCTACGTTCAGGGCGTAGTGAGGGTTCCCTCATGTGGGTTCAAATCCCACCTTCGGCACCTTAGACCTGACAGGTTTTAGATACCTGTCAGGTCTTTTTTTATGTTTGAGAAATTCGGCACAAAAGGTATAATTGCCGCCCAATAGCTGATTTCAAACAAAGAGGGATTGATTTCAAACAAAAAGGGATTCCCATGGTATTTTTAATTGCTTGTCTGGCTATACTATTACCGGTTCTCCTGGGTGGGTTTCTGGCCTGGGTGATCGCGGGCATGGACACCCGTGTCAACACAACCAAAGTGGAACTGGAAGAGAAAGACAAAGGGTATAACCCGGCGCTGACGTTTGGGCACAAAATTAAGGCTCAGGCGGATCCCGAAGCGCAGTTGGTTGAGGCGCGCCGGTTGGCGGCCAAACAGGCGGCAGCCATGCCGCGCGGGGCCAATATGCAGATTGGCCGGTCAGGCGAAGAGAATCTGGTTACGGCCGGCCGTGCTGATGCCCTGCAACGTGATCCGGTCACGGCCGTGCGCATTGCTGCGCATCATGGATGGGACGGCGCCCGCACCGGGGCCGTGGCGGTAACGGCCGCGCCCGCGGCCGCCGCCCCCGTCGCTAAAGCCGCCAGCGCGCCGGCAGCCGCCACCCCCGGCAAGGATTTCCCTGTTATTGCCATCACCGACAGCATGTCGCCGGAAGAAATCCGCAAGGCGCGTATTGCCAATGCCAAAGCGAAGTCGGCGGCGGCTAAAGCGGCCAAAGCAGCGGGCGTTCCGACTGCTGCTGCGGTGGCTGAACCGGGCGTGGTGCAGCCTGTGGCGGCAGCAGCGCCAGTGGCTACGGCCGTAGCCATTGAACCACCGCAACTCATTGAAATCACCGACGGTATGTCCCCTGACGATGTGCGCAAAGCGCGCATTGCCAACTCTAAAGCCACCTCGGCCTTTAACAAGGCGCTCAAAGCAGCCGGTATTGACCCCAAAGACGTGGAAATTGTGGATGGTCAGGTCGTAATTCCCGGCGGCGCGCCAGTGATGGCCGCGCCCGCAGCAGCGGCGGTTGATGAAGCGGAAGCTGTGGCCGCTCCTGTGGCTGCGCCAGCAGCCGTGGCGTCGGCCGTGCCGGAACCAAACTACATTGAAATCACCGACGATATGTCCCCGGATGAAGTGCGTAAGGCCCGTATTCAAAACTCTAAGCTGAAGTCCGAATATAACAAGGCGCTGAAGGCGGCGGGTATTGACCCCAAAGCCGCCTGATGATCGGTCTGCGAAAATTGGTGACACGAATTTTTGCGAATTTGTTGACGCTATACGGGAAGGGTGATATACTCTAATTGGCTCCCCCCCCAGAGGTGGTCGGACTAGCGCCCGTTAGTCTGCCACCTCATTTTTTTTGCCTATTTGCCCCCTATGAACAAATCTCCGCAACTGATTGACAATGGTTTGGCTTTGGAAACGGCCGGGTTGGTGCACCGGGTATGGCGACCGGAGACGGTTGGGCCGGAGACGGCCGTGCCGGAAACAACCGGTCCACATCCGGTAGTTGTGATGCTGCATGGTCATTTGGGTAATGAAGATGTGATGTGGGTTTTTGCCCAGACTGTGCCATCCACCTGTGTGTTGGTTGCGCCTAGAGCGATTGTGCCGGTTGGCCAGAAAAGTTTTACCTGGCAGCCACGTCTGGAGAATGAGTGGCCGGTATTGGCGCAGTTTGATGAGGCGGTCACGGCCGTGACCAATTTCATCCACGCTCTACCCACTCTGTATGCCGTTGATCTGAGCCAGGTGTATTTGATGGGGTTTAGCCAAGGTGCGGCCGTCGCTTTTGCGGTGGCGCTGCAAAACCCTGGCCTGGTGCAGGGCATTGCCAGTCTGGTGGGCTTTGTGCCGCGGCAAGTGGACGAGGCAATCAACCGGGCGGCGCTGCGTGATATGCCCGTCTTCATGGCCGCCGGGACGCAAGATGACCGCGTGCCGCTGGCTGTGGCCCAAAACAGCGCCGCCGCCGTGCAGGCAATGGGCGCTTTCCTGGAATACCGCGAATATGAAACCGGCCATAAATTGGACGCCGCCGGCATGCGGAAGTTGCAGAGTTGGTGGCAGGAACGGTTGAGCAGAGATTAGAGATGGGAGATGAGAGATTCAACAATCTCCAATCCCTAATCTCTATCTCTAATCTCCAACCTCTTTGAACGCTTCCTTAATGTCATTTTAACTTATTTGTGCCATACTCTGCGCATGGCGAAACGAAGCAACGAGGCGTGGTTAGACGCACTCCAGGGGGCGGGGGAGAGCCAACAAGAGGCTCTGCTGGAATTGCGCGACTATCTGGTGCGAACGGCATTTGTCTATTTGCGCGACGGCCGTTCCGATTTGCTGCTGCTTTCCACCGATACGCTGTATGAGATGGCCGAGGATTATGCCCAAAATGCGCTGCTGGCCATTCAGGAAAATCTGGACAAGTTTCGCGGTGACGCCCAGTTTACTACCTGGGCTTACCGGTTTGTCATCAATGAAGCGGCGGCCGATTTGCGGCGGCGGCGCCGCGATTTTTCCTGGGAAGATGTGGCCGGGCAGGAAACGGCCGTGTTTGCTTCGCTGCTTGGCCCCGTTACCGGCGGCGACCCGGATGTGAAGGCGGAACGGGAAGAATTTCTGCAATTGTTGTGGCAGATTTTGGAAAATGATTTGAACGAGCGGCAGCGATTGGCCTTGTTAAGCGTTCATTTTCAAGGGCGCTCCATGCAGGAGGTGGCCGAAATTTTGGAAACGACGCCCAATACCTTATACAAGATGCTGCACGATGCTCGCAAGAAAATTAAGGCCAGCTTATTGGCCCAACACTACAGCGCCGGTGATATATTGGGCTTATTTGACGCCTTGTGGTAAGAATATACGATTTTTTTACATCCTATCTATGCAAACCTGGTGTCTGGGAAGGAAAACTTGGAACAGAAGACTTTTACCCGCTGGATTGAAACACTTTTTGAAACACAAGAACACGAGATTGATTGCAAACAGTTTCAAAGCTATTTGCCTGCCTTTGTGGAGGCCGAAGTGATGGGCGAGCGGCTGGGGCACACGGCCGTACTCACCACCCACTTGCATCAATGCCCGGACTGTGAAGAAATTTACCAGGGTCTATTATTCGTGGTGAAGGCGGAGTTGGCGGAAACCTGGTCGTCGGACACGGCTGCGGACACGGCCGTGCCCATTGGCGACTAATCCCTGGAGACCCGGCCGCTTGCCTGACAGAGTGACAAAGGCCAGATCATCCTTTTGCCAGGATACACAAAAAAAGCTGGCCTGAATTGGGTCAAAAGTAACACCCCCAACTTTGTAAGAAATCCCCTATTTTTTCATCTTATCTACAAACTGCTATAGGGCGGCCATGCTTCCCGACAGTTGTGGGCAAAGGGTATCATTGCTCCACAACGCCGAAACTGTCAGGAGAGATGAAGCCGAAGTTTGTAAATGCGGTTCGCCGCGCGCTTCATCAGCGGTAGTTTACAGTGGGCAAAGCTGTGGGCTATTTTGAACATATACAGTTTAGCTGATTTCGGAAGGAAGAGGGTCGCCAGGTCTTTTTGATCTGGGTTGACCCTCTTTGTGTTTATGGAGACCTGACAGGTTTCCAAAAACCTGTCAGGTCTAAACGGTTACGTTTATGCGGAGGTATGTAAGATGAAAAAAAATGACATCATGGCCAGGATTGCCGGGTTGCAAGACCTGACGAATTTTCGCAATCTCCATTGGGAAGGTTCTTTTGCTGAATATCTGGACATTGTGCGGGAAGACCCGCGTGTGGCGCGAACAGCCTACCAGCGGTTGTATGACATGATCATCTCCTATGGGTCTGAAGAGTACAGCCGCAACCGGGAAAAACTGATTCATTACTATTTTTTTGATGATCCCTTTGAAAATGGCAAGGATGCCGTTTTTGGCATTGATAAACAGTTGATGGATCTGGTGCAAATTTTCCGTTCGGCCGCGCACCGGTATGGCACAGAACGGCGGGTGATTTTGTTGCATGGGCCGGTGGGCACGGCCAAAAGCACCATCGTGCGCCTGCTGAAAAAGGGGATGGAGCATTACACACGGTTGGACGACGGCCGTCTCTACAGTTTTCGCTGGGAACCAACCGATGATGAACCGATGGACTGCCCCATGCACGAAGACCCACTGCACCTGATACCTCCCCAGTTCCGGGAAGCGGCGCTGGAGGAGTTGAACGACGGCCGTACCGGTATGGAGCGCATCACCATTGAAGGCGACCTGTGCCCCGCCTGCCGCTTTATCTTCAATGAATTGTTGGAGCAGGCGGATGGGGATTGGACGGCCGTGATCAACCAGGTCAAGGTCAAACGCATCCTGCTCTCCGAAAAAGACCGCGTGGGCATTGGCACTTTCCAACCGAAAGACGAAAAGAACCAGGACTCAACGGAATTGACCGGCGACATCAACTACCGCAAAATCGCCGAGTACGGCTCCGATTCCGATCCCCGCGCCTTCAACTTTGATGGCGAACTGAACATCGCCAACCGGGGATTGGTGGAGTTCATCGAAATCCTCAAGCTGGACGTGGCCTTTCTCTATGACCTGTTGACCGCCTCCCAGGAACACAAAATCAAGCCCAAAAAATTCGCCCACACCGACATTGATGAGGTGATTTTAGGCCACACCAACGAAGCCGAATACCGGCGTTTGCTCAACAACGAGTACATGGAGGCGCTGCGCGACCGCACCATCAAAATTGACATTCCCTACAACATTCGTTTTCAGGACGAAGTGAAAATTTACCAGCGTGACTTCAGCCAGGAGAAGGTGATCGGCAAACACATCGCCCCCCACACGCTGCAACTGGCGGCGTTTTGGGCCATTCTGACGCGGCTGGAAGAGCCAAAACGGGCCGGTATTTCGCTGGTGCAGAAGTTGCGGTTGTATGACGGCCGTTCCCTGCCCGGCTTTACCGAAGATACCGTCATCGAACTGCAAGAGGAGTCGGCCCACGAAGGCATGTTTGGCATCTCCCCGCGTTACATCCAGGACAAAATCTCCAACGCTCTCGTGGGCGATAGCAGTCGCAGCTGCCTCAATCCCTTTATGATCATGCGGGAATTGGAAAGCGGGCTGCGCCATCACTCCCTCATCACCAGCAAAGATCAGCGCAAACATTTCCGTGACCTGCTCTCCGTTGTCCGCGCCGAGTATGACGAGATTGTCAAAAACGAGGTGCAGCGGGCGATAACGGCCGACGAAGAAGCGATCAAACGCCTCTCCGCCAACTACATTGATAACGTGAAGGCGTACACCCAGAAACAAAAAGTGCGCAACCCCTACACCGGGCAAGACGAACCGCCCGACGAACGGCTGATGCGGGCCATCGAAGAGAAAATCGAAATCCCCGAAAGCCGCAAAGACGACTTCCGCCGCGAGATTATGAACTACATCGGCGCGTTGGCCATTGATGGCAAACAGTTTACCTGGGATTCCAACGAACGGCTGCGCCGCGCCCTGGAACTGAAACTGTTTGAAGACCAGAAAGATTCCATCAAGCTCACCAGCCTGGTTTCCAACGTCATTGACCAGGAAACGCAGGAGAAGATTGAAGTGGTGAAAAGCCGGATGATCAAAAACATGGGCTACTGCGAAATCTGCGCCACTGACGTGCTGAACTACGTTGCCAGCATCTTTGCGCGGGGTGATACGCAGCAGCGGAGTTAGTAATCGGTAATCGGTTATCGGTAGCTTTTGACCGATTACTGATTACTGATTACCTTCCAAAGGTAAGCTATGAGTTACTCCACCGCACACCGCATTGACCAGGACGCGAAACGGTTTCGCCAGATTGTGCAGGGGCATGTGCGCCAGAATTTGCGCAAATATGTGTCCAATGGCGAATTGATCGGACGCCAGGGGAAAGACCTGGTGAGCATTCCTGTGCCCCAAATTGACCTGCCGCGCATTCGTTTTGGCGGCAAGCAGGCGGGCGGCGTGGGGCAGGGGGATGGTGACATCGGCACAACGCTGGGGCCGGGCGACCAGGACGGCAGCCAGGGCGCCGGTGACCAACCCGGCGCGCACATCCTGGAAGTGGAAATGAGCCTGGAGGAACTGGCCGAAATTTTAGGTGAAGAACTGGCGCTGCCGCGCATTGAACCCAAAGGCAAAAAAAATGTGGAAGGGGGTAAGGTGCGCTACACCGGCATTCGTCGCGTGGGGCCGGAGAGTTTGCGCTCTTTCCGGCGCACCTATCGCGCCGCGCTGAAGCGGCAGATGTCGGCCGGGCTGTATAACCCAGAGAGGCCGGTGGTCATTCCTATCCGGGATGACGTGCGTTACCGTTCGTGGAACGTGTACCCGCAGCCGCAAAACAGCGCCGTCATCTTTTACATGATGGATGTGTCTGGCAGTATGACCCGGCAAAAGAAGGAGTTGGTGCGGCTGACGGCGTTTTGGATTGATACGTGGCTGCGCCACAATTACAAGAGCCTGACGGTGCGCTACATTGTGCATGACGCCGCCGCCAAAGAAGTTGACCAGCATACCTTTTACCATTTGCGGGAAAGTGGCGGCACCAAAATTTCCTCGGCGTACCACCTGTGCAGCCGACTGATTGCCGAGGAGTATGACCCGGCGGAGTGGAATATATATGCCTTCCATTTTTCGGACGGCGAGAATTTTGGTGGACAGGACGACAAGTTGTGCGCGGAACTATTGGAAGAGAGGCTGCTGCCGGTGATGAATTTGTTTGGCTATGGGCAGGTGCCGGGGGGCTACGGCCGTATGTTTATGGAAACCATCGCCCAAATGGAAGACGAAAAATTAGTCGGCGTCAAAATCAGCGACCGCGACGCGATTTTTGACGCGATAAAAGAGTTTTTGGGAAAGGGGTTATGAGATTAGAGATTGGAGATTAGAGATTTTGTTATCTCCAATCTCTAATCTCCAATCTCCCTCAAAAGGTACTTCTACCATGTTAATTACCGGCGAACTGGCGGCGCTGCAAAAAGAGATTGAAAAGATTGCCCGCGACTACGGGCTGACCTTCCCCGAAGTGCGTTATGAGATGGTGGATTATAAAACCGTCAACCTGCTGGCGGCTTACGACGGTTTTCCCATCCGTTATCCGCACTGGCGTTTTGGCATGGAGTATGAACGTCTCTCCAAAAGTTACGCCTACGGCCTGCATCGCATCTACGAAATGGTGATCAACACTGAGCCGATTTACGCCTACCTGCTACAAAGCAACCTGATGGTGGATCAAAAGCTGGTGATGGCCCACGTGTGTGGGCACGCCGACTTTTTTGCTAACAATTATTGGTTCGCCCACACCAACCGCAAAATGCTGGACGAGGTTGCCAACCACGCCGCCCGTGTCCGCAACTACATGGATCGCTATGGACAGGAGACGGTAGAGAATTTTATGGACGCCTGCCTGTCGCTGGATAACCTGATTGACATTCATGCCCCTGGTGTGCAACGCCGGGCTGTTGTTGTTGAAGAAGACGAAACGCCGCAGACCGTGAAGAAGATGAAGGCCAAAGATTACATGGACAGCTATATCAACCCGCCGGAATTTTTGGCCGAACAGCAGCGCCGGCTAACGGCCGAACGGGAACAAATGAAAAACTTCCCGGCCGAACCAGAACGGGATGTGCTGCTCTTCTTGCAGGAGTATGCGCCGTTGGAAAACTGGCAGCGAGACGTGTTGGGCATTGTGCGCGAAGAAGCGTATTACTTTGCGCCGCAGCGCCAGACGAAAATTATGAACGAAGGCTGGGCCGTCTTCTGGCACACGCGCCTGATGACCAACCATCTATTGCAGTCCAGTGAATTGATTGATTATGCCGAGCATCATTCGGGCACGGTGGCGGCCCATCCTGGCCGTTTGAACCCCTATCGGTTGGGGTATGAATTGTTTCTGGACATTGAAGACCGCTGGAACCGGGGCGCGTTTGGGCCGGAGTATGACAATTGCACCGACCGGGTGGCGCGCAGCCAGTGGGACAAAAAATTGGGGCAGGGCATGGAAAAGGTGTTTTCGGTGCGCCGCATTTACAACGATGTCGGTTTTATTGACGCCTTCCTCACCGAAGAGTTTGCCCGCAAGCATAAGTTGTTTGTGTTTGAGTACAATGAGCATATCAACGAATATGAGATTTCCAGCCGTGACTTTGACGCCGTAAAACAAAAGCTGTTGTTCCAGCTAACCAATTTTGGGCAGCCGATTGTGGATGTGATAGATGCGAATTTTGAGAACCGGGGTGAGCTATATTTGCGCCACCATTATGAAGGCATTGACCTGGATCGGCCGTATCTGGAAGCGACGTTGACTAACCTGTATGCCATCTGGAACCGGCCCGTACACCTGGAAACGGAGTTGGAAGATAAGGGGCCGGTTGTGTTTAGTTACGGGCCGGATGGGGGGAGTGTGCAGGTGATGGGGGGGATGAACGGCCGTGCCCTGCTAGAGCGTCTCGGTCAGCTTGTGCAATATGCGTAGGAGATTGGAGATTGGAGATTCCTGCAATCTCCAATCTCTAATCTCTCTTCAGCAGGTCTTGGATCACGGCCGTGACCTCCCAAAATGCCGCCGCCACGGGATCATCCGGGTGGTCGTGCATCAGCGGGTCAGCCTTGTTAATCCCCTTGGAAATGATCGGCGTTAGCGGGATGCGCCCCAGAATGGGCGTCTCTTCCAGATTAGGGGGCCGCCATTTGTCTGATCGCTGAAAAATCTCGTGCCGCTGCCCGCATTCCGGGCAGATGAAGTAGCTCATATTCTCCACAATCCCCAAAATAGGGATGTCCCCTTGCTGAAACAGGCGCAGGGAACGGCCGGCGTCCAGCAGGCTCAAATCCTGCGGCGTGGTCACAATCACCACGCCATCAATAGGCACATGGGCTACCAGTGACGCCTGCGGCTGCCCGGCCGAGGGCGGCAGGTCAATGAACAGGTAATCCAGTTCCCCCCAGACCACATCCTTCAACGTTTGCACCACCAACTGCCCCACTGCATCCGGGCTGCGCGCCGGATCAATCACCTCATCTTCGCCCACCAGCAGGCCAATGGACATCACCTTCAGGCCAAAGCGGGTGAGGGGCTGGATGTAGGGCAGCGCCTCTTTGCGGCGGGCCACGGCCATATAGCCCTGGCTGGCTTTGCGGCGATGAACGCCTAACATCAGGGGCACATTGGGGCCGTAAATATCGGCGTCAAAAACGCCCACGTTGGCCCCGCTGCGCTGCATCGCCAGGGCCAGATTCACCGTCACCGTCGTTTTGCCCACACCCCCTTTGCCGCTGGCCACCACAATGACACGTTTTACACCGGGTAAATAGATTTTATGATTCATGGGGATGTAAAGACCTGGCAGGTTTCAAAAAACCTGTCAGGTCTGAGAAAGGTGATCAAACACAGCCTTCACCGGCGGCGCGGTCAGGAAGGTCTGGCGTAGAGCTTCGTCTTCAATGGGGTAGATGATTTGTTCCAGCACTTCGGCGGCTATGCGGCAATGGGTATTGGCCAGGGCCGGATTGGGGGCGATTTCGGCCAGGGCGGCGTGAAGCTGCCACAGGAGCGTTTGCTGGCCCGTTTCATGCGCCAGGAAGAGGGCTTGCTGCCACCATTGCTCGGCGCGCACCGGGTCGCCCTCTGCCTGGGCGCACAGTCCTAAGATGTGCATGGCCTGGGCGCGGAAGTCGCGGGCGTTGTTTTGGTCGGCCAGGTCATGCAGCCGCTGCCCATATTCGGCCGCTTTGGCAATGTGGCCGCCGGCATATTCGGCCAGCGCCAGGGAGTAGATGGCCTGATAGGTTAAAAATGGCTGGCCGACTACTTCGCTCAGGCGCAGCGATTGGCGCAGGTTCTCAATGCCTTCGGCGATTTGTCCCAAATAGGCCATTTCTATGCCCAGGTTGCGCTTCATATCCACTTCCATCGAGGGCAGGTCTATTTTTTCGGCCAGGGTGAGGGCTTCGCGGTGGTAAACGAGGGCTTGCTGCATGTCGTAAAGAAGCTGGTAACTTTCGCCGAGGTTGGTGAGGATCACGGCCGTTTCCATTTCCCCCACCTGCCGCCCATCCACTAAAGCGGCCTGGAAGGCCACGATACTTTTATCAAGCTGCCCCTGCCGCTGGTGAATCATGCCCTTCCAGTTCCAGGTGCGCATTTTTTCTTCCACATCTTCCAACTGGCGGAACAGCGACAGCGCCTTTTCGATGTGGGACAACGCTTCTTCATGTCGGCCCAGATAAAAGTAAGTGGCTGCCAGACCTTGCCTGGTGAGGGCACGGCCGTAGGTAAAATTAATTGTTTCCGCCAGTTGCAGCGCCTCCCGGTGCAGCCCCATTGCCTGGTCATGTTCCCCCATGCTGCTGTGCTGCTGCGCTACCAACTCTGTACTCAATACGGTTTGCTGGCTGGTGCGCGCCTCCTGGCGGAACTGCCGGTAACTGCTCATGGCCGCTTCCTGATGCCCCAGGCGGCGCTGCAATAACCCTCGCTGGCGCAGCGCCAGCAGACGCATCTCCACAATCGCGGGGTCGTCGGTTTTGGCGTCGGTTTCTTCCAGTACGGCCGTGTACAGTTCAATTGCCCTGGCCGTATTATGGGTTCGTCTGGCTTCGTTAGCCTGGGTGATCATGTCGGTGAGAGAGGTGTGGTTCATACTGTTTCGCGTCATTGTGCCAGGGGGCGCTTCCATGCTCAATGGCCCAATGATCTCATTTCGTTTCGGGCGAAGTGTATCATACTCAATTCCATACAAAAAGATGTGTAAGGTCAGGCACGGCCGTATAATTGCAGGCTTAAATTTGCGTCATCTGTAAATGATGGATACGAGGAGAATGGGACATGAAGCGTGTATGGTGGAAAGAGAGCGTGGTGTATCAGATTTATCCGCACAGTTTTTATGATAGTAACGGCGATGGCATTGGCGACCTGCAGGGGATTATCCAGAAACTTGATTATTTGCAAGAGTTGGGCGTCAACGTGGTCTGGCTGTCGCCGGTATACCGGTCGCCGAATGATGATAACGGCTACGACATTAGTGATTATCAGGCGATTATGGCCGAATTTGGCACACTGGCCGATTGGGAGGAGATGCTGGAAGGGATGCACCAGCGTGGCATCAAGCTGGTAATGGATTTAGTGGTAAATCACACATCAGACGAACATCCCTGGTTTCAGGCGTCGCGCCAATCCAAAAACAACCCGTATCGGGATTGGTACATCTGGCGGCCAGCGAAGGACGGCCGTGAACCCAACAATTGGGCCTCCTTTTTCAGCGGCTCCGCCTGGCAATATGACGACCTGACCGGCGAGTATTACTTGCACCTCTTTTCGCGCAAACAGCCCGATCTCAATTGGGAAAATCCACAGGTGCGCACGGCCGTGTACGATATGATGCACTGGTGGCTGCAAAAAGGGATTGACGGTTTCCGCATGGATGTCATCAACATGATTTCCAAAGTGCCGGGTTTGC
Source organism: Anaerolineae bacterium (assembly GCA_019637635.1). GTDB lineage: Bacteria > Chloroflexota > Anaerolineae > Promineifilales > Promineifilaceae > CAADGU01. Next base: position 20,651 of record JAHBVI010000016.1, on the reverse strand, counting down.
CTGATGTGCCCGCTGCCACTACCGGGCGTTACCAATTTGGCGGCGCGCATTTCATCAACGGCCCCCGTCTGATGGAATTTCTGCGCGAGATGAAAGAAAACGTCTTGTCCCACTACGACATCCTCACCGTAGGTGAAACGCCGCTGGTTTCAACCGAAAACGGCATCGAGATCACCCATGAAGAAACCGGCGCGCTGAATATGTTGTTTCAGTTTGAGCATATGGATTTGGACGCGGAAAAGGGCGGCGACGCCGCCCGGCGCAGCGTGAAAGCCTGGAGCCTGCGGGAACTCAAGCAGATTATGAGCCGGTGGCAGAAGGATTTGGAAAACGGCGGCTGGAACAGCATTTATCTGAGCAACCATGACCAGCCCCGCGCCGTTTCCCGTTTTGGCAACGACGGCCGTTACCGCGTCGAATCCGCCAAACTGCTGGCAACCTTCACCCACATGCTGCAAGGCACCCCCTACATTTACCAGGGGGAAGAGATCGGCATGACCAATGTGGCCTTTGACTCGATAACCGATTACCGGGACATCGAAACGCTGAATCTGTACCGTGAATTAACGGAAGAAAAAGGAATGGATCCGGCAGCCGTCCTGCCCCTCATTCATGCCAAAGGCCGCGATAACGCCCGCACGCCGATGCAGTGGAACGACGACCCACACGGCGGCTTCACTGGCGGCGATCCCTGGATCAAGGCCAACCCGAATTACCCGGACATAAACGTAGCGCAGGCGTTGGTCGATCCCCATTCTATTTTTTACTACTATCAACAGTTGATTCGGCTGCGAAAACAATATCCGGTTATCGTCTATGGCACATATGACTTGATGTTAGACGCCCACGAGCAGATTTATGCATTCACCCGAACATTGGACGAGGAGCGGCTGCTGGTGATGTTGAACTTTTCGGCGGACACGGCCGTGTTCACACTCCCCCCCCACATCACCTTTGCCCACCACGAACTGCTCATCGCCAACTATGCGGTCAGCCCGGATGACGACATTCGCCTGCTCAATCTGCGCCCGTATGAAGCCCGCGTCTACCGGCTGCGGTAATTATTTTCCGGGAACTTGATTGCTGCCACACATCCGATTTCTTCAAGAAATCGGATGTCTTTTTATTTTCCATCGTCAAATTTGCCCAACCCTTTTCATTCGATATAATTGATACAAAATACCAACGATATAAAGTATCAATAAGGAGTATGAAAATGATGATCCTGATGAAACGCCGCTGGACGCTACTGATTGGACTGCTGCTTTTGGGCCTGCTGGCTGCGGGTTGTGCGGGTGGGGCCGCGCCAGCGGCAACGGCCGTGCCCACCACCAATCCGACCGCGGAAATGGGGGTGCTGTCTCTGCCGGCGTTAACGGCCGTAGCCCGTGAGGGCGAACCGCTGAACGTGGTCGCCACCACCAGCATTATTGGCGACGTAGTGGCCCAGGTGGGCGGGGAGGCCATTGCCCTGACCACGCTGATGGGGCCGGGGCAAGACCCGCACAGTTACCAACCAGGAGCGCGCCAGCTCACGGCCGTTGCCAACGCCGACGTCATCTTCATCAATGGTTGGGATTTGGAGGAGGCGCTGGTGCGGAACCTGGAAAGCGTGGGCGAAAAGGCCATCTTTGTACCCATTTCCGCCAATATCCAGCCGCTCGCTTTTGGCGCGGGCGGGCACGATGAGGCCGAAGACGAGGACGCGCATGACGCCCATGACCATGAAGGCGCAGACCCGCACGTCTGGCAGGCGGCGCCGAATGTGATGCAGTGGGTGAATAATGCGCAGCAAGTGTTGAGTGCGTTGGACCCGGCGAACACGGCCGTGTACGAACAAAATGCCGCCGCCTATTTGGCCGCACTGGCCGATCTGGAAGCGTATGCCCAGGGGCAGTTAGCCGCTATTCCCGCCGAAAATCGCGTCTTGATCACCAACCATGACGCCCTGGCTTACTTTGCCCACGCCTACAATTTTGAAATTCTAGGCACCGTGGTGCCGGGCGGCAGTACGCTGGCCGAGAGTTCCGCTACCAGCCTGGCGGCCCTGGTCAGCCTTATGACGGAGCATGGCATCTGCACCATCTTTGCCGAGAATACCAGCAATACCAACCTGGCGGCGGCGGTAGCGGCGGAATTGAAAACGTGCGCTGGGGGGGTGCAGGTCAGCCAGCTTTATACCGACGCCCTGGGCGCGCCGGGCAGCGGTGCAGACAGCTACATCGGCATGTTCCGGGCTAATGTGGATGCGGTAGTAGAGGGGCTGCGTTAGACCGTAGAGTGCCGGGTTTTTGCAAAAACCCGGCACTCTACAGTGCCTTTGTAAATGTTATGCTGCGGCGCATGGCATAAAAGCCTAAATTTTCATATAGGCGCAGCGCCCCGGTGGGGTTTTCGGTGTCTACGCCCAGGGCGGCCTTGTCCAGCCCGGCCTCTTTGAGGGCGCGCATGGCGGCCACAATCAGCGCCGAGGCGATCCCCTTTTTGCGCCAGCCCTGAATGACACCAATGTCTTCCAGAATGCCTTCATTCCAGCCGGTTTGCTCGTTGCGTCCGACACTCACAGAGCAGAGGCAAAAGCCGATCACGTTATCGGCGTCATCCAGCGCCAGCCGGGTCAGGTCGCCGCGAAATTCCGGCTTGCCGCTAAAACCTACGTGCCAGATTTCTTCATTCACGGGAAAGAAGCCATAATGATCTTGAAAGGAATCGTTGAAGGCCAGCCGGGTAGCGTTGTCCAGTTCAGTCTGCCACGGCCGTAACTGCAATCCTTCTGGCAAGGACACATCGGGAATCGGCTGGTGCAAATCGCGCTGCATCCGGTAAAAGTAACGGGTTGGCCGGAAACCTTGCTGCGTAAACAGGTCAATACGATCCTGGTTGTGGTCGCGGCAGCTTGTCTGGATAAGGGCAGGACGGCCGTCCGCTTTTTGCCGGGCGCGGGCCTCTATCCAGGACATCAGAAAAGCGCCAATGCCCAGGCCGCGGTAGGTATGATGCACCGTGCCGTTGGCATTAAAGCGCAGGCTTTCGCCTTCGGCCGCCGGTGGCAAAAAGAGCATCGCCTCGGCTGCTAATGTGCCCTCAGGCGTAAAGGCGGCCAGGGAGTCATGGGGCAGGTCTTTTTGCAGAAATTCCAACAGCGGTTGTATATCTTCCACCGTTTGCGCCGAGTCAGCGCCATCGGCGGCGATGTCGGCAACGGCCGTCTGGTGCATGGCATCGGCGTCGGCTGTGGTCAGCGGTCGCCAGGTGAATTGGGGGTATCGGGTTGGTTCAGGCAGCATAATGGAAGTCCTCCAGGGGTATGATCTGGCCTTTTGTACGCTGAGGGCCGGTTGCCAGTTGCAAGTGGACAGTTTTCGGACGGTTGCCGGACAGGGTAAGGACGGCCATCTGGTAGGATACGGCCGTTCATCAGAAATTCAAAATATGGCTTGCGGTGGCAGATAAATCTGCACCTACACAAAGCAAAGCCGACCTTCGTTGGTTGAAAACTTACTTATGAAACGTACACGGATATATACCCCTTTTTTCATTCTTATTTTACTGGTAGTTTCCGGTCTGGCGAAAGCGCAAGAAACAGTCGAGCCGTTGCCGCCCGCCATTGCCCCCCAGTCCGCCGACAGCACGTTCCAGGTAAGCGATTACGGCCCCTGGGAAATTGTGATTCTGGATGACCAGAATGACGTGGGCAGTTATCTCTCCATGGCGGTTGATCCCACCAGCGGCGCGCCCACCATTGCCTATTACGACGCTACGGCCGGCGCCTTGAAACTGGCGAAGCAAACCCCCGGTAACTGTGGCCCCAACCAGGAATGGAACTGCACCATCCTGGACAACACCTCCAGCGCCGACGTGGGGCAGTACGTTTCGCTGGCCTATCGCCTGGATGGCGCGTATGGGGTGGCCTACTTTGACGCCGTCAACGGGGTGAACCGCTACACCAGCCCGGCCGATGGTCTGCATGGCGAAGTCATCGAATATGTAGCCGGTGCGACGGTCGGGCGGCATACGGCGCTGGTTTATGACACCGCTAACGCACCCCATGTGGCCTACCACCGGGGCATTGGCGGCGGTGTGGCTTTTGGGTATGCCAAACGCATAGGCAGTGCGGGAAACTGCACCCTGGCCTGGAATTGTACGGCCGTGCAAAACTATGCCGATAACATTTCCATGGATGTCTCCCTGTTGGGGGCCATTGGCATTGCCTACAACGGGATTGGCGGGTTTTTAGGCTACGCGCACCCGGTGAACAGCGGCGGTAATTGTGGCGGCGGCAAATGGCAATGTGACAGCCTGGATAATGGCTCTGCCTATGGCACCTCTCTGTATATGCCCCGCTGCCTGTTTTTACCGTGCGGCACACCCACTCAGATCGCCTACTATGACTACATGGGCCAACAGATTAAACACGCGGTGTACGTGGGCGGCGGTCAGGGCAACTGTCCGAATAACACAAACTGGCGCTGCTCAGTTATTGACAGTGTGGGGCAGACGGCCAATTACGGCTCCCTGGGCATTGCCCTGGTGGTGGTCGGTTCGCAGCCGGTCATCGTTTACCAGGATTTGAACGACCAGGCGAACAGCATTGTCAAAATAGCCTGGCCTCAGGCCGATGGCGGCAACTGCGGCCCCAATAACAGTTATGTCTGTGCGGTGGTAGATGACGGCGCGCGCGGCGGTGGTTTTGTCAGTGTGGGCAAGGCGCTGGATGCGGTAGTGGTAGACGGCCGTGTCCACATTGCCTACTACGACGCCAACCACGGCGACCTGCTGCTGGCCTTTGAACCCGCCCCCGTGTCACCGCCGGAGCAGGTTTACCTGCCTTTTATTCAAAAATAATTGCGAGTGTAATCATGATGAAATTAAAATTTGTTCTCCCTTTACTCCTGGCGTTGGTGGCCGCTGGTTTTGCCATGACGCGCTTCACCAACGCCGCGCCGGCCGCGTTGACCTTAACCGTGAACACCACCCTGGCCGATGCCGTAGACGTGAATCCGGGCAACGGCATTTGCGAGACGTCCCCTGGCAATAATGCCTGCACCCTGCGCGCTGCCGTCATGGAAGCCAATGCTTCTCCTGGCATGGACACCATCGTCATTCCCGCCGGTACCTATTACCTGACCATTCCCAGCACGGCCGAGAATTATGCGCTTGATGGCGATCTCGACCTGACTGATAGTGTGGTCATCGTCGGCGCAGGCGCAACCCAAACGATTATTGACGGCAACCGGAATGTGACCAACGGCCGTATCTTTGACATTTTCAGTGGCGTTTACGTCCATATATCCCATCTGACCATGCGTAATGGCACCCATGAGACCACATCCGGCATTTCCGGCACTTCTGGTGGTATTCTGAATCGCGGCTCTTTGACACTGGAATATGCCCGGTTACTCAGCAATCAAGAAGGCGGCTTGCTCAATAGCGGTGTCGCTGAACTGAATGCAGTCACTTACGCCAATCATACCGGTGGTTTTGTGGCGCTCACTAACTCGGGTGGCGGCACATTGACCATACGCAACAGTACCATAAACAACAATAATTCATCTGGCTTCAGCAATGGCGGTGGTGTAGACGCCAGTAATGGCACCATCACGATCATGAACTCCACCATTGTCAATAACCAGGCTACGTTGCATGGCGGCGGTATCTACATCACTCAATCAGTGGCTAACTACCCAACGGCCGTTTACCTGTACAACGTGACGGTCATGGACAACATTGCCGATTCCGACCAAAACGATACCGGCGTGGGCGGTGGCATTGCTGTCTCCACCTTCTACGGCCATGTACCCACCGTTTATATGCACAATAGTATTGTGGCCAACAACCGGCTGCGCTTTTTTACCAACCCGATGAACAACGATTGTGCCGGGACGATCACCTCTGGCGGCTACAATCTGGTTAAGACGCTAAGTGGGTGTGACCTGACCGGCGTGACCACCGGCAACCTGACCAATATGGATCCGCTGCTCAGTAACCTGATGGATAACGGCGGCCCCACCCACACCCGCCTGCCCGGCAGCCTTAGCCCGGTGATTGACGCCGGAAACCCGGCCGGCTGCGCCGGTGATAACGTGGGGGGCATGTTGCTTACCGATCAGCGCGAGTATCCCCGGCATGTGGATGGCGGCAGTGGTGTGGCCCGCTGCGATATGGGCGCGGCCGAGTACAACTCAGCGCCGACCGAACCGCCGACGCCCACACCATCGCCCACGCTGACACACTATATTTATCTACCAACTATTCAACGCTAAGGGTTGGCGACTTAATAACCTGGACTTTCAAACCTGACAGGTCGCCAAAGACCTGTCAGGTTTTGTTCAACTTATTTGACAGCCAACTCTAAAGGATCATCTCATGTTGACCCGAACGGACATTGACCAGATTATTCGTATGCCCAACCTGATTTTGCGGAATTTGCGCATTACCCAGGCTTATTATGAGTTGTCGCAGGGTATGGCCCAGGTGTTGGGGCAGGAGAACACCAATTGGTGCAGTTTCGCCACGTATGCCTCTAAAACGGCCGGTTATGCCATCCGGCATGACCGGCTGCCGGATAAGTTGGCGCTGGCGTTTGCCTGGGCGGATGGCCCCTTCGACCGGCTCAGAGCCGACAGACTCAAAGCAGATCGTGTTACTACCCGCCTGCACACCTACCTCACCGACCCGACCCGTCGCCTGATGGTAGAGGACGAGGGGGTGGTGGAAAGCATTCTCGACTGTATTAGCCTGAGCGTGTCTATTGGCAACGGCCGTGTCTTTGCCGAACTCGCCCATCCCTTCCACCGCTTCATCACCGAACTGGGGCAGGACGCAACCTACGACGAAAACCATTTGCACTACTTCCTGGCCCAATTCCGCCCTGGCCCGATTAAAGAAGAGGGCCAGGACTACCTGATTGAAGCATTTACCAGCTACTATCAGGCGCGCTTCATGGACGACGCGGCCCAAAAGGCCCAGGCCATGCTGCTGGCAAACCTGCTCGTTGGTTTGCATGAGCAAATTCGCCTACAGCCGCACATTGCCGAAGCGTTGGAAGCACCCGTGGCCGCGCTGCGCGCCCAACCGGCGGCCAGGTTAGGCGATGTTTTACCTGCTTCGGCCTGGAAAATGGCGCGTCGCATGGGGCAGCAGCTTCTCACGCGCAGCATGATGTTCATCACCATCCCTGCCGGGGAACTGCGCCTGGGGCAAAACGTCAAACCACCGGTGGGCGCGTATAAATTCCCACCGGCATTGGTGTCCATTCAAAACGGCCGTCTACGCCAACTGCTGGATCGCTGGGATTTTAGCGACGAAACGCTCACCGGCACGGCTGCCGTGAATTGGGCGCGCCTGGAAGACCGGATGCACTTTATTGCCGACTTCTTCCGCAGTCACCAACAAAACGCCGATCTTTTCCAGCCGCCGTTTGTGCCGGTGCAGGTAGCCGGTATGCTGGCGGGGTGTATTCCGGGTGGGGTGTTGTAAGGGATGGATTGAATGTAGGGCGATTTTTCAATATCGCCCTACATTTTATTTGTTTACGGCGCCGCCGTGGCCGGTATTACCGGGGTGGCGGTGGGGGCGGTGTAGAAGATGGGGTCGAGGCGCGGCGTTTCCGGCGTGCGGCCCCGATCAAACTCGGTGAAGGTGAGATTGCCGGTGAGACGGCCGTCAATAAAACTGGTCAACTGCTGCTGTTTGGCCTGGTTAATGGCAGACTCACTCAACGGCCGTGACTCTCGTCCCGTCACCATAATGAGGTAGTACCGGTTGGTCTCCTCATCTACCTGATGCACCAGGACGGCCGTTGGTTCATTCAATGGTTGCGCAAAGATAGTGGCTGTTGCGTCCGCGCCAAACGTTTGCTCCAGGTCTGACTGCGTGCGCCACAATATCTCCGACACAATAGGCGTAGACGTGGCTTCCGGGTCAAATGGCTGGCTGCGCAGTTCGTTCCACGTTTGCAGATAGCCATTTTCCTCCACCAGGGCGGCTGCTTCATTGGCGGCTTCTTCCGCATCAAAGGCCATAAAGTAAAAACTGGCGTGTGGCGCTGCCGTGGGCAAATTGAACTCAGTCGCCAGCGCATCGGCCAGCTTTTCGCGGTAAAGCTGCAACCGGACATAGGCGCGGTACTGTGCTTCGGAAATACCCAAATCCCGGTACTCGGCCAACAAATCGTTTAGCTGTTCACGGAAGGCGGTTTCGGACACAGGCGTGGCCGTGGGCGCCGGCGTGACGGTTGGCCCCAGGGTTGGCGTGGGGAAGGGGGTATTGGTGGGCAGTAGTTCGGTGATCACGGCCGTAGGAATGGGCGTAATAGATGGCGTGGGCATGATCGTTTCCGTTGGCGCCGGTAACGGCGTGGGTGACTGACCGCCAAAATAGTTAAATGACTCGCCAATGGATTCGTCTACCTCGGCATCGGTGACGGTGATACCCCGATCACGCGCCGCCCGCAGCACAATCACATCTTCCGCCATCTGATTCAAAACTGTCTGCCCCATCTGCTCTGTTTGCAGCAGTTCGTTAATTAACTGGCCGTAAAACTGCTGGATCAAACCCACATCGCCAAACGTTTCTAGCTGATTTTCCAGCAACAAAATACGCTGCGCGCGTTCCAGGCGCACCCGATCTTGCCATTCACGCAGGCTAATAGCTTCACCACTGACCTCAGCTACGGCCCGGTTGGGGGAGATGAAAAACTCATTGATAACGGCTATTAGCAGCACCAACAGCAAAATGCCGCCGACGACGGCCGTCGCTATATAAATGGTTCGTTTTTGTTCCCGTTCCTTACGAGCGATCAGCACCTCTTTGCGCGACTGACGTTGTTGGTCTTCGCCAACCGTTTTTGTTTGCTTCTTGGTCATAGTGCGCGGTAGGCCTTATTCCTGGACAAAGGGCACCAGGGCGATGTGGCGGGCGCGTTTAATCGCCTGGGCCAACGCGCGTTGGTGTTTGGCGCATACACCCGTCTGACGGCGGGGCCGCATACGGCCAAATTCGTTCACATAGCGCAGCATCAAATCAGCCTGCTTGTAATCAATGACTCTGTTTTTATCGGCGCAGAAAGCACAAGTCTTCTTACGCACTTTTTGCTCATTCATATAAACCTCCAGTATCGGTCAAAACAATTAAATCATGCGCCACCACTTCCGTGCGGAAATGTTTGCGGCCCTGGTTATCTTCCCAGCTTCGGGTTTGCAAGCGACCTTCCACGTAGACATGCTGCTCATGCCCCACGCGCTTCTCGCAAATTTCGGCCAGGCTGCCCCAGGCAACCACATTAAACCACTCGGTTTCCTCGTGGTGCTCCCCTTCAGATGAAGTCCAACTGCGGGAGGTTGCCAGCGTAAAGGTTGCTACTGCTCGGCCAGTGGGCGTTTGTCGCACTTCGGGTTGCCCATCCACCCAACCAATTAGCATGACCTTATTTAGCCCTCTGTTCATGGCGTTCTCCCAGCAAGAAGAGTCTAAGGGTTTCCAAAACCCTTAGACTCTGCAATGCAATTAGTCCTCTTTGCGAATAAACAGGAAACGTAGCAAATCTTCTACGTAACGCATGTTTCGCTCACTATCGGCCACCCGAGCGGGGTCCAGGTTGGCTTCAAAGAAGACGTAATAACCCTGCTTGAATTTTCTGATGGGGTAGGCGAGCTGCCGCATGCCCCAATGGTTGGCTACAGGTTTGGCTTCTTCGCCTTCGCCATGGGTCAACCAGGTGGATACACGCTCGATCAACTCGTTGCGAGCGGCCTCTTCTAAATTGGGCTGAACAATAATGGTTACCTCGTACTCACGCACGTTGCATACCTCCTTTCCTTGGAATTACTCTAGCGAGCTTTGCCCTTTTTGCCCTCTTGGTGGCTGTAAGAGCGGAAAGCAGCAGAATATAAAGTTGTTTGCTGTGCAACGGGGGGGGATAATAGCACAAATTATTTTTTTCACAAGGGCAAGATGAGTGTTTTTTAACAGGCACGGCCGTCGCCGTATAATTACCCTTTGTTTCCCAAATATTTCCGAGGCTTTATGAACGAAGAAAGCAGCAATCCCATATCAACTGTGGCTGACACGGCCGTGTCCCCACCCCCACCTGTCCCCACTGTCATTCACGTGAAAAGCGACGGCAACGGCCGTACCCCCGCCTGGGTGTTGGCGGGTGTCAGCCTGGGTTTTTTGCTGCCGGTGTGCGCCTGTGGCGTGCTGATGGCTACATTCTTTTTTAGCCTGGCGCTGTCCGGCGGTTTTGGTTCCACCGCCGGGTCCGGCGGATTTGGCGATGCGGTGGCCATTGTGCGCGTAGAAGGGACCATCACCCACAGCGATGATACCCAAAGTGCCCTCGGCGCCGTCAGCGGCACGGTGATCAATGATCTACGTACCGCCGCTGCCGACGACACCGTCAAGGCGATTGTGCTGCGGGTAGACAGTCCTGGCGGCACCGTCACCGGCTCCGCCCAAATCTATGAGGCTTTGGCGCAAATGGAAAAGCCGGTGGTGGTCAGCATGGCCGGTACGGCCGCATCGGGTGGTTATTACGTCAGCGCCCCCGCCGACTACATTTTTGCCCGCGCCGATACCACCACCGGCAGCCTGGGCGTGGTGCTGACGCTTTATAATGTGACCGACCTGATGGACAAAGTGGGCGTGGATGTCACCAGCCTCACCAGCGGCCCCAACAAGACCATTGGCAGCCCCTGGGAACCGCTGACGTCCGAGCAGGAGGCCATTTTGCAATCCATCGCCGACGAGGCGTATGATGGCTTTGTGCAGGTGATTATAGACGGCCGTCAACTGCCGGAAGAGGAGGTGCGGGTGTTGGCCGACGGCCGTATCTACAGCGGCAGCCAGGCATTAGCTCTCGGCCTGGTAGACGAATTGGGCGACCTTCACGACGCCATTGCTAAAGCAGCCGCGTTAGGCGGCATTACTGGCGAACCGCGCATTGTGGAGTATGAACATGTGCCCGGTCTGCGGGACTTCCTGGCTGGCTTCTCCGCCAGCGTGCGCAAGAGCGAAGCGGAGCGCACCCTGGAACTGGTAACGACGTTAATGACGCCCCAAATTGAATACCGCTACATCGGGCCAGGCGCTAATTGAAAACAACCATGAGTTTTCTGAAAAATCTGCAAAGAACGCGGAACGCGCCCACATGTACCAGAGATAAAGTTCATAGCATCTGCGGCCGGTTTGGGGTGGCCTTGTTTGTTGTCCTACTGACGGTGCTGCTGCTACGGCCGTCCGCAGCCCCGGCAGCGGCGCAGGGGCAAACCGGGCTGGTGCTGGCCTTCTATTATGCCTGGTACAGCCCCGGCTCTTTTGGCCCCGGCATCACTCCCTGGCAGCCGCCCGCGCCTTATTATTCCACCGACGCGGGCGTTATCCAGCGCCAGGTGAGCCAGGCGCAGGCCGCCGGTATTAACGGTTTTGTGCAAAGCTGGTACGGCCCACAAACAACCAATAATCAGACCGAAACCAACTTTCAAACATTGCTCAACATTGCCGCCGGCAGCGGCTTCAAAGCGGCCGTAGATTTTGAAACGGCCGGCCCCTTCTTTGCCAACAACGATGACCGCATTAACGCCTTGCGCGCCTTGCGGGATACCCACGCCAATCATCCCGCTTATTTGCGCGTTGACGGCAAACCCGTTGTCTTCTTCTGGGCCAATTGGGTACTCACTCCGGCCGATTGGGTAACCATTCGCAGCGCCGTAGACCCAGACCGCAACATGATCTGGATTGCCGAGGGCGGCAATACCAGTTACCTGAATGCGTTTGATGGGTTGCATTTGTATAACATAGCCTGGTCGAGCAACCCGGCGGGCACGGCCGTGACCTGGGCTGCCAATACCCGCGCTGCGGCCGCTACCTACGGCGGTTACAAATACTGGGTAGCCACTGCCATGCCCGGTTGGGACGATACACTAACGGGGCGGGGGGATGCTGCCTTTGTGCGCAATCGAGCCGACGGCAACTATTACCGCTCCAGCTTTGGCGGCGCGGCGGCCAGCGCCCCAGATATGCTGATCATCACCTCGTTTAATGAGTGGCGCGAGGGCAGCAACATTGAGCCAAGCGTGGAACACGGGGAGTTTTATTTGCAGTTGACGGCCGAATTGATCGCCGCCTACAGAGCCGGTTCGTTACCCACGTATCCATTGCCTGCCGGCGATCCCACCGTTGACCCTAATGCCACGCCGACCACCGCGCCGGCCACCGTGACCCCCGGTCCGTCCCCCACACCCACACAAATTGCCTCCCCTGCGCCCACCATGCCGCCGACCAATACACCGCCGCCCACCGCCACGCAAACGCCTATTGCTTCACCCACGGCCGTAGCCGACGGCCGTATCCTCTACATCATCCAACCCGGCGACACCTTGCTCGTCATCGCCGACCGCTTTGGTGTGCCGGTGGCTGACCTGTATACCCTCAATAATTTGACGGCCGATTCGCTGCTGTCGGTGGGGCAGGAAATCATGCTCGGTTACAGTGTGCTGCCCGATGGCTCCACCTTGCTGCCCGGTTTTCCCCAGGCGCGGCAAAAGCCGGATGGCTCGATAGTTCACATGGTGCAAAGCGGCGATACCATGTTTGGCATTGCTGCCATTTATGGGTTGACGCTGGCGGAACTGTTGACGGTTAGCGGGCTGGCGGAGGATACGTTGTTGCAGGTGAACCAGGAAGTAATTGTCGGCCACAAACCACAGCCACAGGAAGTAGGCGGTTCTTCGACCGACGGCCGTAACGCCGCCCCCGCTCTCACCGACGCCACCAGTGAGCCGACCATTGCCCCCAGCCACACACCCACCCAGGCCGCTTACCCCGCCGCCGCAACCATGACGCCCCCACCCACCGCTACCGTGCAAACCATCGCCAGCGTCGTGACGCCCACCAGCATGCCCACGCCGGTCGCCGCCGCCTCCACCGGCTCAGCGGCGCCCACCGCCGCCCCGTTTGATTTTAACGCCATCATCCCCTACGCCCTGGCCGTGATCGGCCTGCTCTTCCTGGCCGGCGCCGGCTTCCTCCTCCTGGCCCGGCGGCGTTAACGAGTCTTCCTAATTCATAATTCATAATTCCTAATTCATAATTCCTAATTCCCAATTCCCATGACCGAATCCACCCTCTTCAAAGATTACTACAACCTGGGCCTGGCCGAACGAATGGCAGCGCGGATCACGGCCGTATTCCCCACCTTTGCCGCCGCCGCCTTTGTGGCCCAGATTGCGCCACAGCTGGACGGGCAGGAGATGAAAGCGCGCACCCTTATCTTTACCCACGCCTTGCACGACCATCTGCCGCCCGGTTTCCCGGCGGCCTGGGCGGTGCTGCAAGCTGCGTTGGACGCCGAGCCAACAGATGTGGTGTTGGATGACGGCTGGCATTATTGGCCGATGGCGCAGTTGATTGAACTATATGGGCTGGACGATTTTGAGGTGGCAGTGACAGCCATGCACGAGATTACCAGACGCCATACGGCCGAATTTGCCATACGGCCGTTTCTCATCCGTTACCCCGAACGCACATTGGCCGTGCTGCACCAGTGGACGCAGGACGAAAACCATCACGTGCGCCGCCTGGTGAGCGAGGGCACACGCCCCCGCCTGCCCTGGGGGATGCGGCTGCACCAGTTCATCGCCGACCCCACACCCACGCTGGCCTTGCTGGAAAAGCTAAAAGATGACCCCTCCGAGTATGTGCGCCGTTCCGTGGCCAACCACCTGAACGACATCACCAAAGACAATCCGCAGTTGGTGTTGGAGACGCTGGCCCGCTGGCAGGAAAACGCCACCCCGGAACGGCAGTGGATTACCCGCCATGCGCTGCGCTCGCTGGTGAAGGCGGGCGACCCGGCGGCGCTGCGGCTGCTCGGCTTTGGGCAGGCGCAGGTCAGCGTGCCGCAGATCACCCTTTCGCCGCCGGAAATAACCTTTGGCAATGCACTGGAAATAGCGTTTACCCTGCAAAGCGAAGTAGATGAACGCCAGGATTTAGTGGTGGATTATGTGATTCATTTTGTGAAGGCCAACGGCCGTGCCGCCCCCAAAGTGTTCAAACTGCGTAATGTGTCGCTAGACGGCCGTCAATCTCTCCCCATCCGCAAAAACCACCCCTTCAAACCCATCACCACCCGCCGCTACTACCCCGGTATTCACCGGGTAGACATTCAGGTAAATGGACAGACATTGGCTGGGGCAGATTTTGAACTGGTAATTGAGTAATTGCGCAATTACCCAATCACCCAATTAATTCCCTAAAAAGGGAAAACGGCCGTCTGACGCCTCAGAACGGCCGTTTTCCAAACGCGCGACCGACAGCCGCTAACGTGCGACAACCGGATACTGCCAGATCAACAGGTTTTCACCCATTTCCCCTCTTGTTGTCGCCGGCCCAGCAGTGCCGCACACCTCACCCAGACCCTAAACCCTCAGCAAAGTCAGGGTCTTTACCATGCACCCCTCCCCTAAAACTGTCACTTTTGCTCTGCAAAAACAAAGCCAGATTGTCCCAATTGTTAAAACTCAGTTTGATGCCTGTATGTGGATTTTCCACCACAATTTTAGGCAGTGGGCGTTTCTGTCCACCGGGCCAGATCCGCACCACGTAGGTCATATACTCATCTGCCATCATTTCCCCTATCTGGACACAAGTAAAGGCTGCACTATAATCGTTTACAACAAGCACCATAACCTGCCAGCGTTAAGGGATCGTTAATTGGAAGAGGAACAGGTTTGGAAAGCGACGAGCTAAAACTTTTTCTGCTGGGTGGGTTACAGGTCAGGCACGGCCGTTTGGGGGATCTCACGCCTCACCTCGCCCGGTCTAAAAAAGCCCAGGCCATCCTCTGTTATCTGGCGCTGAACACCCACACCCACTACCGGCGTGACCTGGCCGGTAAATTTTGGGGCGACAAATCAGAAAAGCTGGCCCAGGGCAGCCTGCGTGTGGCCATTAACCTCCTCAAAAGCGCCAGGCTGGAACCTTACCTGGTCATCACCAACAACACCCTCTCCTTAAATCTGGATTCCGCTTACTGGTGTGACGCCGAAGCGTTTGATCGGTTGTTGGCGCGCTACCGTCGTGGCGATGATGCCGGTGATGCCCATTTACTGCGGCAGGCGGTAGACCTGTATCGGGGCGAATTCCTGGATGGTTTTACATTAGGTGATACCCCCGACTTTGACGATTGGGTCGTCGTCCAGCGCCAGCATTGGCGGGAACTGGCGTTGACGGCGTTGGATGAATTGGTAGACCACCTGTCTGCTGCCGGGCAATATGCCGAAGGCATCACCTACGCCAGCCGGCAGTTGACCATTGATCCCTTGCGTGAACCAACACACCGGCAGTTGATGTGGCTGTTGGCGCGCAGTGGGCAGCGGCAGGCGGCGCTGGAACAATATGAAAAGTGCCGTGAATGGCTGCTGCTGCAATTGGGGGAAGAGCCAGAAGAGGAAACAACGGCCGTCTACGAAGCCATCAAATCCGCGCCCCACACCGGCACACGGCCGTTGCCCCTGCCATCACCCCTTTTACCCATCGAAACAAGCACCGCACCCTTTCAAGCGCCGCCGCTCACTCCCCATTTTGTGGGCCGCAGCCAGGTCTTAACCGACCTGGAAGCGGCGCTCAAAGCGGCGCTTATAGCGCCAGGCGCAGCCAGCCAGACGCCGCCCCGACTGGGGATTGTAGGCATGGGCGGGGTGGGTAAGACGACGCTGGCCGTGCATCTGGCCCACCGGCTGCGTCCCCATTTTCCCGACGGCGTCTTGTGGGCGACGGCCGTCAGCGATGACCCCATGCAAATTGCCGAATCATGGGCCGCCGCCCTGGGGTATGATTTTACCGGGCAGGGCACATTAGCCGCGCGCAGCGCCGCCCTGCGCGCCATGCTGGCCGAAAAGAAGGCGCTGCTGGTGGTGGACGATGTGACCCTGGCTGCCCCCATCAAACTGCTGCTGCCGGAAAGCGGCGCCTGCGCCATTCTGCTCACCGGCCGCCGTGAAGATACCCTGCGCGGCCTGGACGCCACCCTGATGCCCTTGCCCGAACTGGAACCGGACGACGGCCGTGACCTATTGTCCCATCACATTGGCGCGGCGCGGGCCGCAGCCAACGCGCCCGCCGTCGCCGACATTTGCGACCTGCTGCAAAATTTGCCGCTGGCGGTGGCGCTGGCGGGTGGCTACCTGAATTACCGCCCCAACCGTCCCCTGAAAACCTTTGCCGCCCAACTGCGCCAGGAAACCGACCGCCTCAGTCTGGAGCATGAAAACCGGGAAGTGCGGGCCACCCTGGCCATTAGCTGGCAGGGTTTGGATGAAGTACAGCGGCACGTGTTCAGACATTTGGGGGTATTCAACGGCCGTGCCTTCACCCCTGAAGCCGCCGCCGCCATTACCGAAATGACCCTGTACCCTACGCTGGATCGGCTGGATGAACTGGTGCGCCTTTCGCTGCTGACTTCCTTGCCGGGCGGCGGCGAATGGTCACGCTATCGCCAACATGCGTTGTTGGCCGATTTTGCCCGCGAACAATTGGGGAATGAGGGGACGCGCCAGGCGGCCGACGGCCGTATGGCTGCCTACTTCCTGGCCTTTGCCACTGATCACCGCCAGGATTATGCTGCCCTGCGCCCGGAATGGGCCAATCTGGATGCCGGGCTGGCGGCGGCCTATCAGCGGCAGTTGTGGGCGATGGTGTTGGATTATACGGCCGTTTTGCAGCCGGCCTGGTTTGCGCGGGGGCGCTATACCTTTGCCCGGCAGGCATTCAGTTGGGCGGCCGAAGCGGCGATGCGGCAGGAAGATGATACGGCCGTTGCCGATGCCTGGTTGTATGCGGGCATGGCCAGCATGGAACAGGGTGACTTTGACGAAGCCTGGCAAAAACTGACGCAAAGCCTGGCGCAATACCGGGAACTCAAGCACCATCAGGGCGTGACGGCCGTGCAGCGTAACCTGGCCCGCATTGCCCTGGACCGCGCCAGTTACGACGAGGTGCAGGCGCTGCTGGCCGAAAGTTTGCACATCAGCCAGACGATTTTGGCGGACGACGCCATTACCGCCGAACTGCTGTATTTGCAGGCCCGCCGGCATCATCGCCAGGGACAAAACGAGGCTGCCTGGGAACTGGCGCAGCAGGCGGTGGAAATGCAAGACCAGGCCGGCGACCGGCGTGGGCTGGTGCGTACCTTGCGCCTGCAAACCTTCATCGCCATTGCCAGACGGGATTTGGAAGTGGCCAGAATGGTGAACGGCCGTGCCCTCACGCTGGCCGAAGAACTCAATGATATCAACGAACTGGCCATGGCCCACCGGGGCCTGGCCCAGATTCATTGGCGCAACGGAGATCTGGCCGCCGCCCGCCAATCGGCCGATTTCAGCATGGCCTTGTTAAAAAAAATAGGCGACCGTAAGTCACAGGCATTGGTGCAGTTTCAATACCTGCTGATTCACAAGACAGCCGGAGCATATCAGGCAGCCCTGGCTCAGGCCGCGCTTTGTTTACCTGTGTTCGAGGAGTTGGGGTACAAACAAAACATCATGTTCGTTTGTTTTCACGCCGGTGATTGCCTGGAAGCGTTGGGCCGTGTGCCAGACGCCAGCCAAAACTGGCGCCGGGCGCTGGCCCTGGCCGAGGAATTGTGCCTGCCCGGTTGGACACATGATCTACAAAAGCGGCTCAGCCAGACGAGGTGAGGCGTGAATTCTCTGGTCACTCCTCACCTCTCAGCCATCACGTTTCATATCGTTATGGATTGCCGCCGTCGCTGTTGTCGTCTGGGCCTTTGGTGGGCCAAAAACCGCTGGTGAAGATGGGCAGCCAGCCATTCCAGGCAATGAGGCCGTCGTAATGGGTTGCGGTAGCTTTGAACCAGTCGCGCCAGGTTTTGGTTTCCCCTTTGCAGCGGACGCTGACGGGGGCGCTGCCATTATGCACCAGCCCTACTTTTGTATCGCCCAATGTTTTGAGGGTGTACACGGCCGTTTCCGGCGGCGTTATCACCCATTCTTCAAATTGAATGTACAGTGCGCTCAGGCTGGCGGTGTCGTTTGACCAGGGGCGGGGCTGCTGCACGCGCCGTGTGTTTTCCAGATAGTTCACAAAGCGGATGGTGGTGCTGTTTACGGCCGTTAACGCCTCTTGCAAGCTGACCGGTGTGTTGGCGCCAAAGGGAACAAAATTGGTCGGGTTATGCCGGGCGCGCAGCCGCGTTTGCCAGCGGGTGGTGAGGGCCGGGGCCGCCTGATCATAATTCAGTTCTGCCAACGCCGTGCTGTAAGCAAACGGCCGTATGGCGTCCACCGGATGTTCCCCATCATCCGCCACCAGACTGTCGTAGGCATTGTCATAGATCAAGTCCTGGCAGCTAAGGCCAATGACTGGCCCCGCCACCAGGCAGCCATACACATCGGCAAACACCTCTTCAATCCAATGGTTCATCCAGGGGGGATCAAGGGGGATGAATTCGTGCAGGGCAGCGGCCAGGCCCGGCGCGTGGTGGTAAACAAAATGGCCGACCTCGTGCGGAATTGCCAGCAAGTCGCGGGCAGTGGTCAGGCAGGTGGGAGGAACGCCCACAAGTGCCACCGGCGCGTAGGGGATCACCCGAATGTGGGGCGATTTGTGGAAGTAGGTAACGGCCGTGCATTTTTCTGGCAAATGCCTGACAATGATCTGGCAAAAACGTTCAACACGAATAGGGAGGCAATTTGGCACATACACGAATTCTTGTCACCGGGGCGACCGGGTTTATTGGGCGGCTGTTGGTGCCGCATCTGGTGCAGCAGGGCTACGCGGTGACGGCGCTGGCGCGTGAGGGATATGCCGAAACGGGCTGGCCGCCGGAGATCACGGCCGTGCGTTCCCAAATTGATGTTGTCTATGCTGATTTACGCAACTTTCAACTGACGGTGCGCGCCGTGCGCCGCGCCCAACCGGATGCCGTCATTCATCTGGCGGCGGTGGGGGTGGCCGATCCGTTTTTGCCGGTAGACACGGCCGTGCGCCACAACCTCCACGGTACGCTCAACCTGCTGCGCGCCTGTTTTGAAAAGACAACCACCAGCCAACAGCTGATCGTGGCTCGTTCGCCTGGTGAATTAGCCAGCATGAACGTTTACGCGGCCAGTAAAGCGGCGGCCTGGAACTTTTGCCAGCTATACGGCCGTACCCAACAGTGGCCCATTCACGGGGCGATGGTCTTTCAGGCCTACGGGCCGGGGCAGTCGCCGCGCAACCTGGTGCCGGCGGCCGTGGCTGCCGCCCGCGCCGGGCAAGATTTTCCCATGACGGTGGGCACGCAGCGGCGCGACTGGATTTATGTGACGGATGTGGTGGCGGGATTGTCCGCCATGCTCACGGCGGCGCTTGAACCGGGAGAGACGGTGGAATTGGGCAGCGGGCAGGCCACCAGCCTGCTGGATGTGGTGCAGCTTGTGTACCGGCTGGCGGGGCGGGGCGGACGGCCGTTGCCCGGCGCCCTGCCCTCCCGTCCCGGCGAGGTAGAAGTGCAGGCGGCCAATGCCGGGCACACTCGTGAGCGTATTGGGTGGGGTACGGCCGTGACTCTTGAACAGGGTATTCAACAGACTTTAACCATGAGTTAAAGATGGGTTTCAAAGTGGTCGGAGGAGTGAGCATCCTCAAATGCTCGCTCATCATGTATCCATGCATATCTCGCGCCGATATAGTCTAGCCAGTCCTGCACTTCGGGTAGATGATCAGCAGACAAACTCCCAAAAAGCTCCTCTGTACTGATGCTGATAAACCTACCATCAGGTTTTGTGAGTTTTTTCCAGACATCGATTGGCGTTGTCCCCAGCGCTACAAGTTGAGGTGAGGTCACCTTGCGAAAATCAAGATTGTGGGCCGGGGCTATATGCAATACGCTAACTGTATCTGCCCCCATTTCTTTTGCCCGCTCCATTTCATGGGCTAACAATTGTTGCCGCATTAGTTGATAGAATGGTTCGTAGAAAAGCGCATCAAAGTCAGGCAGCAAATCTTTGTTGATTGGGCAATCGTCTCGGCTAAAAAGCGGTTCGTATATTTTGGTGCGATCTGTGCCGCTTTTGGCAATTTTTAAGGATGTACGGCCGTAAGATTCGGTATATTTCCACTCAATTAGCACCATTTGCCGCTTTCCGTCTGTTCGCTCGAACAAAACGGCCGCGTCAGCACTGGTGAAATTTGCCCCACGTGTTCGGATACCATTACGAGAAATTTTCTCACCTAAATAATTCGCCTGACCTATCCATTCAAAAGTGACATAGTGCCCGTTTTCTATCGGTAGTATTTCACTAATTGCGGGAAAGATCGGCCGTAACACATTGCTCAAAGCCTGTGGTTTGTCGGCAAACGAAAAAAGAAAATTCACACAGCAAACCTGCGAGTCACAAAGATGATTGCTTGGTTTACCGTTTTGACCATCGTGCCATTTGATGCTGTGCAGTGCAAAATGCGCCAGAGCAGTCCGGCGAATTTTAGGAAAGAGATTTTCTTCAGCAAGACCGAGGGGCAGACAAAACGGACGAGGTTTGCCCTTATAGATTCCTTCGATACGAGCTGCTACGGAGAAATAGGGGGATATTTGTTTGAATTGTGCATAACGGAGCTTTTCACTTTCAAGAAATTCGCCCATACTATTG
>JAHBVI010000159.1 GCA_019637635.1 Anaerolineae bacterium | reverse complement strand
AACAAATGCCGCTGCTTTCGGCTGACGATTTGCCGGATGATTATTTGCTGCGGGCGGCGGCCATTTTTGGCATTTTTGCCCATGCCTACCATTACGTACAGCCCGAACCCTATGCGGCTATACCGGCAGCGGTGCAACGGCCGTGGGCGCAAATCAGCCGGCGGTTGCAGCAGCCCGCCCCCCATCTCTCCTTCATTGATTTGAACATCTACAACTGGCGGCTGATTGACCCCCATCACCCCGACCCCATGTGCATGGAAAATCTGGCGCTGCTCATTCCCATTCTGGGCAATGAGGACGAGCGCCGCTTCCAGATGACACCCACGGAGATGATGGCCCGCTTTACGCCGGTGCTGCTGGCCTGTGTGCGCGCCCAGGAAGCAGTCGCCGCCGACGGCCCGGCGGCCTTACAACAAGAACTGCGCTTCATCGCCGACGCCTTGCAGCAGTTGACCTACGGCGTTTTTGCCAAAGTGAATCCCAACGCCTACCACCCGCTGTATGTGAACCCGGTGGTGTGGGGCAAAACGGTGGCCCCCATTGCCACCCCGTTTCAGGAGACCGGGGAGATTCCTGGCCCCAGTGGTACGGCCATTCCCGCCTTCCAACTGTTGGATATTTTGTTTGGGCGGCGGGCCTATGGCAGCAACATTGGTCGGGAAACGGCCCACGCGCGGCGCTGGTTTCCGCCCCATTGGCGCGCCTTCTTGGATGCCGCCGAAACGATCTCCGTCGCCGATTATGTCAATAACGTGGGGGATCGCACGTTGACGGGGGTGTTTCACACGGCCGTAGATGCCTACGCCGGGGAAACGGGGCTGTTGGGGCGGCATCGCCTGAAAACTTACGGCTTTCTCGACCTCTCCTTTAAGGCCGGGCGCAGCAAAACGTTGGGTGGTTTTGCCGGGGCCTTTGACGACCGCATGTGGGACAAGATGGACGGTGAACTGGAGAAGGCGCGCCTGGAACGGTACGGCCGTGCCCCGCAGCTTTGCCATTTTGTGCCCGTGTCCGGCGTGGCCGACGTGCGCCGCGAGGGGAACGAATGGGTAAAGCAGGTTCGCCTGGATATGCGCGGTAGTGGCCTGGAGTGCCAGCCCGGCGACCGCTGCGCCATCCTGCCGGAAAATGACCCGGCTTTGGTAGACCGGACGCTGGCGGCGCTGCAAGCCGGCGGCGACGAACCCATCCCGCTCAACGCCATCTGGCGGGAAGCGGTGAAACAGCGCGATGGCTACCAGGAGGCCAAAGTGCTGTCGCTGCGGGCGCTGCTGACCTTTGGCCGGATTCGGCCCGTGTCGCGGGAGATGGCCAAACGGCTGTACCGGCTGAGCCACAACGAAACGTTGTGGCGCATCCTGGAAGCGCGCGCCGAGGATCAGTGGGAGTTGTGGGATTTGCTGGCGCTGCTGGCGGCGGCTGGTTTTCAGCCGCGCCGCTTATGGCAGGCAGAACCGGGCGATGTGGAACACATTTGCCGTTTGATTCCGCCGGAGTCGTTCCGCATGTATTCGATTGCCACGGTGCAGCGAGACGCGGCAGGGGCATTGGCGGAAATTGGCCTGCTGGTGGGGCGGTTGGTCTATGAGACGCCGGACACGGCCGTGTCCCCCTCCCAGTCCCGTTCAGGCACAGCCTCTAACTATCTGGCGCGGCTGGCGGAACGCACGGCCGTGACCCGCCGCGTCGCCATGAAGCTGGTGCATCCACCCCGTTTCAGCTTACCGCCTGATCCCCAACAGCCGATTGTGATGTTTGCCGGCGGTACCGGCTTAGCCCCGTTTCTCAGCCTGATCGCGGCGCGGGCGGCGCAAGGTGGCGGCGAAAACTGGCTCTTTTTCGGCACGCGCACACCGCAGGATTTGTTTGCGCAGCAGATTCTGGAAAGATGGGCAGCGCAGGGCCAATTAAAGCTGCGGGTTGCTTTTTCGCGGGCGGATGTGGGGGTGGCATTGGCGGACGGCCGTTTCACCTTTCCCTCGGCTCCACGCGGATACATTGACGCGCTTATGCGTCAGCCGGAAAACGCCCAAACGTTGTATCACCTGCTGCAAAGCCGGGCAGCAGGCGGCCAGGGGGCAACCGTTTACGTGTGTGGGCATGTGGATTTTGCCCGGACGGTGACGGAGACGATCAAGGAGATTCTGGTGCAATACGGTGGCGGCGCGGCGCAGGCGCAGCAGTTGTTGTACCGGCTGGTGGGGGAAGACCGCTACTTGCTGGAAGTGTTCACCACGTATGCCGGGGCGCAGTTTGCCCAGGAACGGGCCATTCCCGCTTCGGCAGTGGTGGATAAAAACAATGATGAAAACGGGTATTGGCTGATTATCAACGGCCGTGTCTACGACCTGAGCGAGTTCGCCCATCTGCATCCGGGCGGGCTGAAAATTGTGCGCTCCTATGCCGGCATGGACGCCACCGCCGCGTACCGCATGGTGCTGCACGATGTCAATTCCGAAGTGGACGCGCTGTTGGGTCTGTATGAGATCGGCGTCGTGCGCCGTCTGGATTTGGGGCAGGCGTGGGGTGTGGCTCTTTCCCCGAACGGCCTGCAATTTGTGAGCCTGACGGATGTGTACCGCGCCTGGGTGCGGCTGCTGTATCAGGTGGTGGAGATGGAAAATGCGCTGGCCAATGATTTCAGCATCCGCCAGGAGCCGGTGACGCATGATGAGGCCGTTCACGGCGTTTCCCTGTCACGCTACCGCCTGCAACAGTATTTGCAAAGCCATGCCCGCTTCCGGCGTGATTATCAGGCAAAGGTGACAGGCGAGCCGCTACACCAGCTCTGGCTGCTGACGGCCAGTTTGTGTGATGAGACGGCGACGGCGACCTGGCTGCAAGAACGGCTGACGGCCGTGCAAACCAGCGAAGCCGCCCACCAGTTTGCCGCCTGGGAAAATGAACTGTCTCTGCGCCTGAACCAGGACTCGCTGGCCCAATTGGAATCTGCTTGCGCCCAATTGGAACAGGCCGACCGCCACTTTATGCAGGCGATGAAGGAGGTGTTGCGAGGCGGCATCCAACTGTTTGAGCAATATGAAGCGGGCACATTGGTACACGGCCGTGACGACCTGCTGGCCTTGATGAAGCGTTTGCCGGAGGTTTTGGTGGGGTATTATACGGCCGTGTTTACCTCTGATGCCTGATGCGTGAAACGCCTCAAGCGTGCCTCACGCCTCATTTGAGTACGAAAATCACTTGACAAAAGCAGCCTCTTAGCGCCACAATCTGCTACGAGCAGGTCACAATTTTCCCAAGAGCCTGACCCTACAGGCTCACTTTGACTGTTTTATCCGCACCAGGGTCAACCATTCAATACAATCCACATCTTAGCCAGACCCAACCCAAAACGAGGAGGAAAACATGCGTCTCAAATACATTTTGTTTAGTCTGGCAGCAGTACCTGGTCTGATGGCGCTGCTGTTAGTCAGTACCCTCTCTCCGGCTCAGGCGGATTTCAAGACGGCACATACGGCCGTTTCTCCCACTGCCCCCACCGACACAGAAGATTTTGTGTATTCGGCCTGGCAGTTGGCCGCCAATGCGCCCTTCGCCTTCACCCGCTTCGATGCCGAATATTCACCGACCACCAGCAAAGTTTACTTTCTGGGAGGGCGGTTGGCGGATGGCAATACCGACGGCAGCATCTGGGAATTTGATCCCGTCACCGGCGTCTATGCCGATACCGGTGTAGATATGCCTGTGCCCATTTCCAATTACCAGATTGTCCGACTGGTGGAAAGCGGCGGTGATGAGGTTTTGGTCACCTTTGGTGGGCGGCCAGCGGCTGGTGGCACAGTCAACACGGTGCAGGGGTATAAACCCGCTTCCAACACTGTGGTGAACTATACCGCCACCGACCCCTACCCGGCCATCACTGCGCCTGGCGGCGTGGTGGCCGTCAACAACATTGCCTACAGCTTTGGTGGGTTTGATGGCGCTGCCATGATTGCCAACACCTACATCTTTGACATTACCGCTGCCCCCGGCAGCCGTTGGACAGCCGGCCCTAATTTGAACATGGCACGCAGTTATATTGGGGCTACGGCCGTAGATGGCTACATCTACGCCATTGGCGGTGACACATTTGACGGCGCAGCCCTCATTGCCCAAACCATCGCCGAAAGGCTCGATACAGCCAATCCCACTGCCTGGGATGACGCCGGCGTAGCCGACCTGCCCATTGCCTGTGACGAAAACCAGGCCTTTGGTTTTGACACCGGCAGCGACTATGACCTGGCCGGGGCCATTGTGTTAGGCGGCTGCGGGCAGTGGACCAATGAATTTGCCGAATCGCTCCTGTATGACGTAGCCAACAACAGTTGGGATATAACCTTCCCGGACTTAAACGAAGCGCGCCGCAACCATGCCGGTGCTTTTGTGCCCAATGGGGTCGGTTTGAACGGGCAGCCCGGCATGTGGGTCTGGGGCGGCCGTCAAGGCTCTGATGCCAATGTGTTGATCACGCCGGAGTTCTATAACGTCGTCCCGTTAGCAGACTTCACGCTTGTACCGCGTGACCAGCTTGTTGAAGGTTTCGGCACGGTGACGGTTAACGCGGGTGCGTCCAACCGCAGCGGCGCAGACGAAACCTTTGATCTCACCTATTCCAGTTCGTTGGGCTGGGCGGTAGATGGGCCGGCCAGTGTCTTTGTGGCCGATGGCGACCTGGTGGCGTTTGGTATTGACGTGACCATTCCCGCCAACGCGGACTGCGCCGACGTGAACGTTGTGACCATTGACGGCGTTGGGCAGGCCAACACCAGCCTGACCGACTCTATCCAGGCGCAGGTAAAACTACTTTGCCAGCCCGGTGTCGGCGGTGTTATTGACGATGCCAATACCGGCTTGCCCGTGCCCAACGCTTACATTTACATCGAAGATGTCAGCAACCCGTCTAATGTAGGCGAGGCTTTTGCCGATGATGATGGCGAGTACCTGATTTTAGATGTGACGCCGGGTGATTATTATCTGGCTGTCTCCGCTGAAGGGTACCAGTTCTCCATTTTGCCAAGCGGCTGGCCGACCGGGGCCATTCAGATAACCATATTGCCGGCTGCGGTAACAGCCCAGGATGTGACGCTCAATGCGCCCATCATGGAATGGTCAGATACGGCGTACAGCGAAACGCTGACTCCCGGCGCGCAGGTGACGCGCACGCTGGTCATCTCCAATAGTGGCACATCGGAGTTGTACTTCTCGCTAGGTACGTATCTGTCCGGTATTGATCCGCTGCCACGTTCGGCGGAACTGCCACGGCCGTCGTACCGCATTGATCCCCGTATTATGGCCGAACTGGGGGCCTCGGAAGCAGGCACGACCGATTTCATTGTCTTTATGGCCGAGCAGGCAGACCTGAGCGCAGCTTATGGAATCACGGATTGGAATGCACGCGGCCAATATGTGTATGAAACCCTGCTGGCTACGGCCGAACGTTCACAGCAAGGCGCCCGTTATTGGCTGGATGCGCAGGGGGTGCCGTACCGGCCGTTTTTGGCCAGCAATGCCATTCTGGTTTATGGCGGCTCGCTGGAAGCAGTGAATGCGCTGGCGGCCCGGCCTGAAGTGGCCTATCTGCTGGCCAATGATGAAGTCCCGTTGGAAACGCAGAAAGCATCGTGGTGGCAAAGTGTGGACACGGCCGTGCGCGCGGCCCTTTCACCTGAGGCCCTGGAATGGGGCATCCTGGCCGTTAATGCCGATGAAGTCTGGGTGAACGAAGCCAACACCGGCGAGAATATCATCGTGGCCAACATTGATTCCGGGGTACAGTGGAACCATCCCGCTCTGGTCAACCAGTATCGCGGCGGCCCTGGCAACCATGATTATAACTGGTATATGCCCACCTCTGGCTGCGCCGGCCAAACCGAACCGTGCGACAATAATGGGCACGGCACCCACACCATGGGCACCATGGTCGGCAGCGACGACCCGACGGATCCCGTTAATGCCACCAACGGCATTGGCGTGGCCCCCGGCGCGGAGTGGATCGCCTGTAAAGGGTGTGAAACAAACAGCTGCTCCTTCGAGGCGCTGTTGATGTGTGGTGATTGGATGGTAGCGCCTACTGACTTGAATGGCCAGAACCCCGATCCGGCGCAGCGGCCGCACATTGTAAACAACTCCTGGGGTGGCGGCAGCGGCGATTTCTGGTATGGCGGGGTGGTCGGCGCCTGGCGAGCTTCGGGCATATTCCCGCAGTTTTCGGCCGGGAACAGCGGCCCCTCGTGCAGCACCACCGGTTCGCCTGGTGATTATGTGCGCAGTTACAACTCGGCAGCGGTGGACATCAGCTTGAACGCGGCTGCCTTTTCCAGCCGTGGCCCGGCAGCCGTGACTGGCATTCTGAAGCCGAACATCAGCGCGCCCGGTGTGGCCGTGCGTTCCAGCGTACCCGGTAACGGATACGCCCTCTTCAACGGCACCAGCATGGCCTCGCCGCATGTGGCTGGGGTGACGGCGCTGTTATGGTCGGCCAAACCGGAGTTGATCGGCCAGATTGAAGAT
Organism: Anaerolineae bacterium; assembly: GCA_019637635.1. Taxonomy (GTDB): domain Bacteria; phylum Chloroflexota; class Anaerolineae; order Promineifilales; family Promineifilaceae; genus CAADGU01. Next base: position 8,494 of record JAHBVI010000159.1, on the reverse strand, counting down.
ACGATGTGGCTGCTCTCCCAAACTGCCTCCCCCTTGCTCACCGCGCAGACCTGTGGCAACCTGCCGCCCAATGTGCATCCCAACAACACCTTTGGTTGGGGGCTGGTGGATGCCCTGGCAGCGGTGACGGATGCGACGGAAATCGTGCCCCCCTGGGTGGAAGTGATTCCCGGCGGCGGCACGGTGTTACCGGGTGAATCCATGACGGTGCAGGTGGTCTTCACCGCGCCGGATACACTCGGCGTCTATAGCGGTACGTTGCAGTTGACGGCCGATGAACCGTACAATCCCGAAGTGTTGATCCCGTTAGAATTGACGGTAGAGGCAAATGCGCCGGTTGCCAGCTTTGAGCACAACAGCCCGGTGACATTGGGCGAAACGGCCGTGTTCACCAACACCACCACCGGTACCGAACCGCTCACCTATCTCTGGGACTTTGGTGATAGCATCACCAGCACGGCCGTTCATCCAACGCACGTGTATACGGCCACCGGCACGTACACCGTCACCTTAACAGCCACCAACGCAGCCGGCAGCAGCACGGCGACGGCCGTGTTTGTAGTCAATCCGGTGGTCATGCCTGACTACTTCATCTACCTGCCGGTGATTTTGAAACCGTAATGTTGGATAGTTTTGTGGCTGAATTGTGACCTGTGAATGAAAGAAGGCCGGTGCTCACCGGCCTTCTTTTTTTGGACATAGATTGATGGGATTAGCGGATTTACTGCTGTTTGCCGTAATCAAGGATGCGGGCGGCGAGAGAGCGGGTATCTTCTTTTTTGCCGATGCCGCGCGCTTCCTGCCATTTCTGGCGGGCCACTTCCAGGTCGCGGCTGAGTTTCATCCAGTCATCCACCACCAGCAGTAAGCCGGGGCGCTGCGGGCTGAAGAGAAAGCGGGAGAAATGGCGGCGGTTCTTTTTAAGCCCCGGCGGGATGCTGATAAATTCAATAAAGCCGCAGGTGTATTCATACAAGGGGTCTACCCGGAAATGGTCGCCCATTTTCAGGGATTGGGGGTCAAAGTGATGGGCCATATGAGTGGAGGTGATGGAGGAGATACGGCCGTAACTGATTTTTACGGCCGTAACCGGCCCTTGCAGCAGCACGTAGTTCGGCGTCACAATCAGCGCCGCCCGCCGCACCAGGTAGGCATAATATACCCACACGCCCACCAGCGCCGGAATCATCAGCCACAACACGAACCAGAAATCCCCCAGCACCTCGGTGATCAACCGGTCATACAACGCCAGCGCCAGCAGCAGCAGCCACAAGAGCAGCAGCTTGCCGCGCACGCGGCGGCTGGCAAATTCGTAGAGGAGCAGGCGGTGTTTCTTCATCGTCTGGGGAGGGGCGAGGCAGTTGGGGAGAAATTGGTTTCGCTAGACAAGGCATTTCCCAACTGCCCTGCCCCTACAATTGAAATATCCCCCGATACGGCACCACTTTGTAACTGAAATCGGTGACGTAGGGGGCTAACTGCTCGTTGAGCGCATCCCAGGTTTCGCTCGCCAGCAGACCGTCCAGTGTCATGCGGTCGCGGCAGACGAAGCCGATCAGCCGGTTCGGGGCGTCGCCATAGGCCGTATGCCAGGCTTCGCTAATCTGGAAACCCATGTTTTGCATCTCTGGAATATACCGCTGCAACACAAACTGGCGGTATTCGTTGGCGCTTTCAGGCCGTACATCATAACTGAGCAATAATTTCAAACCAGGATAATCTTCGTTCATAATGGCGTCTTGCCTCCGTTATTATCCGTGACCCGTGACCCGTAAGCCGTAAGCCGTGACCAGTCGGCTTACGGCTTACGGCTTACGGATTACGCTTCTTTAGCCAGGGGAATAGTAAACGTAAAGGTGCTGCCTTTGCCCAATTCGCTGGTAAAACGGATTTGCCCACCCTGGGCCTCAACCATTTTGCGCACGATGGAAAGACCCAGCCCCCAGCCAGGTTGTTCACGCACGGCGTGGTCTTCGGCGCGGAAGAATTGGGTAAACAGCTTCTTCTGATTTTCTTCGGAAATGCCAATACCGGTGTCTCGCACGGAAACGGCCGTAAACCCTGGTTCACGCACGATCCGCACAAAAATCTGGCCGCCGTCTGGTGTGTATTTGTTGGCATTGCTGACCAGATTGGTTAACACCTGGGCAATACGCACCGGGTCGGCGTAGACATCGGGCACCTCATCCTCTATGTCAATATCTAATGTTTGCTGCCGGGCGTCTATGCGCTCGTGCAGGCTGCCGGTGACGTCGGCCACCGTTTCCCGAATGTCAAACGTTTTGTTATTAAACGTCATCTTACCGCTTTCAATGCGGTTAATGTCTGAGAGGTCGGTAATGAGCGTACTCATGCGCTGCAAATTGCGGCGAATGACTTCCAGGAATTGTGTTTGCTGCTCATTGAGCGGCCCGGCCACGCCGCTGACAATGAGGTCGGCGTATCCCTTGATAGAGGTCATGGGAACACGCAGTTCGTGGGCCACCAGGCTGACAAATTCGCTTTTGGCCTGGTTGGCGGCATTGATTTGTTCATACAGTCGGGCATTGTTGATGGCCACGGCCGCGCGGTCGGCCAGGCGCTCCACAAAGGCCACGTCTTCACGATTGATTTCGCGGGCGTGTTGTGTTTCCAGGGTGATGAGGCCGGTGACATGACCGGCCTGTTGGACGGGCACAGCCACCTGTACTGTAGCCGGTGTGCCGTCAATAGATTCAGCTTCGCTGACGTTGTGGGTGAGGATGGCCCGATTTTCCACCAATACCTGGCGCACAATAGGATGGTCCACGGCGACATCACGGGTTTCATCCACCTCTTCCGCGCCGCGGAAAACCATCAGGCGCAGATAGGGCGGCGCGTCTTCGGGCTGTTCAAACAGGCCAATAGAGCCGCCATCGGCATTGATGAGGGCAATGGCCCAATTGAGCGCCAGGCTAAGAACGCGGTTGAGTTCCAACGATTTGTTTAACTGCTGGTCAATGCGTTGGAAGATGGAGAGTTCCTCGACGCGGCGGGAGAGGGCGGCGTCGGTTTGGGTGAAGAGGCGAGCGTTTTCGATGGCAACGGAGGCCTGGTTGGCAAAGGTCATCAGCAAATCGAGGTCGGCGGTTTCAAAGACGCCGCTGAAGAGGCGGTTGTCTACGTAGACGGCGCCGAGGGTGAAGCCGCGCGCCTGCAAGGGGGCGCACATGATGGAGCGTAATTGGTAGCCGACGACGCTTTGCTGCCCGGCAAAACGGGCGTCTTCCTGGGCGTTGCTGGTGAGGATGCCTTCACCGCTGGCGACGGCGCGTTCAATGACGGTGCGGCTGATGTTCATGGCGTCGCCGTCTATCGTTTTCTGGTCTACGTTGCGGGCGGCGCGGGTGGCAAGCTGCCCAGTGGTTTCGTCGTAAAGCATGAGGAAGCCACGTTCAGCGCCGGTGAGCTGGATGATGCTGTCCATAACCTGGTTCAGCACTTCGTCCAGGTCAAGGCTTTTCCCCAGTTGGGAACTGACTTCATAGAGGGCCGAAAGACGGGCTTGCTGGCGTTCAAGGGTTGGTTGGGTCATAGTGTTAAGAAGAGATTGGGAGATTGGAGATTGGGAGATTACGTAACATTCCAATCTCCTAATCTCTTAATCTCTGCATTTGATATGCATCACATAATTGCTTCAAGACGCATATTTCACATTTTGGATCGCGCGCCCGGCATATGGTACGGCCGTGCCGGATGAGGTTGATGTGCATGGGATAGAAAGTTACGGCGTCCCCTCTATTTTGCAGGATATTGTGCGCTTTGTCAGCCGTGACTTTCTGGTCAATCAGTCCTAACCGGCGGCTGAGGCGGTAAACATGGGTGTCTACGGGGAAACACGGCCGTCCAAACGAAAAAAGTAGGATAATGGCCGCCGTTTTGGGGCCAATACCGTTGATTTGCGTCAGCCAGCGTTGGGCTTCGTCTAATGGCAGGTCGTTCAGAAAATCCAGTTCAATCGCGCCCCGTTCCTGGACAATGAATCGCAGCGCCGCCTGAATGCGCGGCCCTTTCTGGTTGGCTAACCCGGCGGAGTAGATGGTTTGAATCACCTCGGCTTCTGGGGCGGTCATCACGCTTTCCCAGTCAGGGTAGCGGTTTTTGAGGGCATGGAACCCCTTATCGCGGTTGGTATCGGAGGTGGCCTGGGAGAGGATGGTGCAGACCAGTTCGTCTACCGGGGGGAGGGATGGCTGCCATTCCGGTTCGCCGTAGAGATGGGACAGGGATTGGTAGACGGCCGTGTACTTCACCTTAAACGCTTCATTCGCTGCCTGGGTCATTGATGTTTCCGATTTCTTCAATTTGCGAAAGTAGCTCAGGAAGTAGCATCATGTACCAGAGCTTTACCAAAAAACTGTTGTCGTGACATTCCCTGGGTGTAACGGATGATCTTGCGGTAGCTATCACGCATATCATCTAAAAACATCTGGCGATCACGTGACATAGACACCCTCTCTCATAATTGAAGGTTTGATTTGTTCTCTGACGGCGTCAGCCGTTACCAGGTCAACCGGACGTTCAAGCAAATCTTCCAGGAAAAACTTTAAACCCATGTACATGTCGAAGGTGGGGGGCGATTTGAATTTCACCAGAAAATCCAGATCGCTTGATTCGTTAGCTTCTGAGCGGGCAACCGAACCAAAAACCATCAAGGACTCAACTTCAAGAGCGTCAAGGTCAGTTTGATGTTGCTTAAGCAATTTGAGAGCATTTTCCTTATCCATGCGCCCAATTTTATCACAGACTAGCCAGACCCGAAGAAAACAATGCATTGTTGCTTGCCACTTGCAACCTGCTACCTGCAACCAATTGTCGTTTTGGTGCAGATGGGGAAAATGAAGGGTATGGAGACGCTTTCGCACCGTCAATTTATTGCCACGCTGCCGCCTGTGGTTGTGCCGCACCTGCCAGCTCATTTGCAGGGGGTTCAGGTCAAGCAGCCCTGGCAATGGCTGGTGCAATTCCATTTTGGCGAACCGCGTTTGCACTACGAGGTGTCCCGCGTGGCGCGGCGGCAAGGGTGGGAGTTGGGCTTTCACTGCGAAGCCACCGACCCACGCCTGAACCGGTATTTGCTGGATGGCTTTCGCCGCCACCTGTTTGAGATTAAGGATGTGTTGGGCGAAAGTGTGGAAGCAGAGATGTGGGATAAAGGATGGACGAAGATTTATGAAGTGTACCCGGATGCACCGCTGACCCGGAGTTACCAGACGGCCGTTGCCCAACGCCTGGCCACGATCATCACCTGTCTGCACCCCATTTTTGTAGAATTACGTGGCGCGGTTGCGGCCGTGTACCGGTAATTACTGTGTGCCCTGAAAAACTGAGCTTCACTCCTCACGCATCACGCATCACTTCTTACGATATTGGGCAATGGCTTCTTCGGCATACGGCCGTCCACTATCCCGATAAGCCATCAACAGCGCCTCAACGTCAAAGGGGACGCGGCGAAATTCCAGGCGGGTACGGCCGTGTGCCACCGTCAGCGCCGCATATTCCGCCCAATGATCGGTGCGGAACCCCTCTTCATCTTGTTGGTGATTGTAAGCCAGCCCCACACTGCCCGGATTGAAAAAGAAATTATCGCCCAGGCGCCGGATGTGCGGCAAATGGGTGTGCCCGCCGGTGAGGATGTGGTGCGCAAAGGGGCCAAGCAGCTTTTGGAATTCTTCTTCCGGTGTATAGGGGAAAATCAGATCATCAAACGAAGTGGGGGAGCCATGGAAACAGAGCAGGCTGCGCGTAGCCATCAGCGGAATTTCAACGGTGGGCAGAAATTCGCCGATGAACGCCCGGTCGGCGGCCGACAACTGCGCCAGAGACCATTCCCGCACCACGTCCAGTTTTTGCCGCCGCTCAGGAGTAATGTCCTCCTCGCCTGTTTCTTGGCCGCTGAGCAGCCAGGCGTCGGCATTGCCCATCACCACCGGGCAGCCCAAATCCCGCAGCTGGCGCACCACTTCCACCGGCTGCGGCCCGCCTTGAATGGCGTCGCCCAGGCAGACGATCTGGTCAGTGGATTCGTGTTGAATGTCTGCCAATACCGCGTCCAGAGCGACGCAGTTCCCGTGAATGTCTGAAATGATGATGAGTTTCATGTGGCCTCTTTTGGGGGAGATTGAGAGATTGGGAATTTAGGAGATTGAGTCTCCCAATCTCCTAATCTCCTAATCTCTTTTGTTGTTACCTTGCTGTATGGCAGGCAGGGGAAGCACGGCCGTAACCACCACCCCCTGCCCCGGTTCACTTGTCAATGAAAAGTGGCCGCCCAGCCGTTCCACCCGTTCCTGCATGGAGGTCAGCCCCAGGTGTCCGGGGAAGGAAGCGGTGGGGTCAAAGCCACGGCCGTTGTCACCGATTTCCAACGTGATCGCCTGCTCATTCAGGTACAGGCGCAGGTCTACCCGACCGGCCCTGGCATGTTTGACCACGTTGTGCAGCGCCTCCTGCGTCACGCGGTAGAGCGCCTCCTTGATTTCCAGGCTGACGTCCGGCTCCGGGCAAAAATCGGTAATAACCGCCATTTGATGGCGGGTGCGCAATGCCGCCGCCTGTTTTTCCAGCGCCGCCGCCAGCCCTTCCGTTGCCAGCGATTCCGGGCGCAGTTCAAAGATCAAGGCGCGCATCTCCGCCAGCCCCGCCTCGGCCAGCGAGAGAACGTACTCCACCGGTTCGGCCGCCTGCGCTGGGTCGCGCTCCAACTGCACGCGGGCGGTGCGCGCGCCCAGGGCAATGCCGTACAACGCCTGGGAAACGGAATCGTGCAGTTCCCGCGCCAGCTTTTGCCGCTCTTGCAGCGCTGCCAACTGCTGCGCCTGCTCGTAAAGGCGGGCATTTTCGATGGCGGTGGCGATCTGGTTAGCCAGCAATTGCAGCACGATCAAATCGTCGGCGTCAAAAGCGTTGATGCGTTCGCTTTCCACGTCCAACACGCCGATCACCTCTCCTTTAACCTTGAGTGGCAGCACCACATTGGAGCCAGACTGGTCGGGGGCGACGGGCAGGTAACGGCCGTCTTTCTGCACATCCGGCACTAAAATCGGTTCACCGCTGGCCGCTACCCGGCCGGAAATCCCTTCCTCGCCCACCTTCACCCGAAAATCGCAGCAGGTGCAAAACGGATTGTGCCACCATACGCCGGCGGACTCTTTGAAAGTCAGGTAGTCTTCTTCGATCAACCCGATGTGAATGTGGTAATAGCCGAATGCCTCCTGGATCAGCCGCACGGTCTGGCTGAGCAGCTCGTCCAGCGCCAGGATGGAGGTGATGCGCTGCCCCACTTCGCTGATGATGCGGAACTGCTCGGCGCGGCGCTGCCGGGCCTCGTACAGCCGGGCATTTTCAATGGCGACGGCCGCCTGTTCGGCGACGGCCATCACCAACCGGGCGTCATTTTCCGTGAAACGGTAAGGCTCCATGTGATCGAGCCGCAAAATGCCGATGACGTTGCCTTTGATCATCAGAGGGACACCAAGCCAGGAACGGAATAGGGCATGGGGATTTTCAGCCATTTCCTGGGGGCTGGCGGCCTGGCGCACGGCCCAGGCCAACGGCTCCGCTTCCGGGTCATCGGTCCAATAGTCGCCGATGATAACCGGTTTGCGCTGGCGCTCTACTTCGGCGATGGTAGAGATGCGGCTGCGCGGGAAACGCAGTTTCAGCACCCCGTCCACCTGGCCCAACCCCTGGTATTCGGGGATGTAATAGTCGTCGCCATCTACCAGGAAGATACCGGCGCTTTGGAATTCTACCAGGATGCGAATCTGGTCAATGATGAGCCGGAGCAGCGGCTTGATTTCCAGGGTGGCGGCCACATTGCGCGAAACTTCCAGCAGCACCGACAATTGGCGCGTCTGGTCGGCGACGCGCCGGTCAAGTAGCTGCCACGCGGCCGTTTCCTGGCTGATGTCGCGGATGATGGATAAGGCGTGTGGTTGCTCGTTGTACCAGAAAGGGATGCCCCGTACATCGGCCGTAAAAGCTGTGCCATCTTTGTGTACCAACGTGGCTTTTGTCCGAAACTCACGCCCGGCGCTGATGGTTTCGCCAAAATGGTCAAAGAGATGCCGTGAATCAGGATGGATGAGCCGGTCGGTTGGTATCTGCTGGAACTCGTCGCCGGTGTAGCCAAACAGCCGGGAGGCAGCCGGATTGAACGCTACGGGTCGCCCTGTTAACTCATACAGCAGTAGCGCGTCGTTGACTGCTTCAAAAATGCGACGATAGGTTTCGTCAGACATGGTTGGGGTTGGCAATGTCCATGTTTACCAGGCCAATGCGCACGGCGTAGAGGGCGGCCTGGGTGCGGCTGGGCACATTGAGCTTGGACAGGATATTGCTGACGTGTGTTTTGACTGTTTTTTCGCCGACGGTCAGCGTTTGGGCGATCTCTTTGTTGGACATGCCTTGTGCCAGCAGGCGCAGCACCTCGGTTTCGCGGTCGGTGCGGGGCTCGGGGCTTTCCGGGGCGCGC
>JAHBVI010000158.1 GCA_019637635.1 Anaerolineae bacterium | reverse complement strand
AAGAAAATGAAATATGTTATTTTGATTGTTGTTATTTTTTGGTAAGCGTTCAGTTGGGTAACTAAACAGGTGTCAATCCGCCCAAATGGGGATAGACAAACCTGAAAAACAGTGACATTATCAGCAGATGGCAAATCAACAACCGCCACCCAGTATTTCCACTCAGGATTGGGATGCCACGCCCAATAGTGTGAAGGTCTTGGTCTACACGTTGATGGCGACTGTTGATGAATTGCAAAAAGCCGTGTTGCAATTGCAAGCTCATGTTAATCAATTGGAAGAACAGGTGGGGCAAAACTCGCGGAATTCGTCGAAGCCACCATCGAGCGACCCACCGCATGTGAAGCCCCCCCCGCCCAAAGAGAAAAGCAAGCGAAAGCAAGGGGGACAACCGGGACATGTTGGTCGCGGCCGTCACTTGAAACCACCGGAAGAAGTCAATCGCTTTGTGGTGAGCAAGCCCACTTGTTGTGAAGTATGCGGCACGTTGCTGCTGGGAGAGGACCCCTGTCCGCAGCGCCACCAAGTCTGTGAATTGCCGCCGATAGAACCAGAAATTATTGAATACCAGGTGCATACGCTCACCTGTTTGCACTGCGGTCATCAAACCACCGCCATGCCACCCATTGGCATGCCTACCGGTAGTTTTGGCCCGCGCGTCCAGGCAATCACCGGTTTGTTGGCCGGTCAGTATACCGTCAGCCGTCGGGATGTGCGGGAAATATTGGCCACCATCTTTCAGATAGAGATGGGGCTGGGTACTGTTTCTAACCAGGAAGCCCAACTGAGTGCTGTGTTGGCTGAGCCGGTTGCTGAGGCGCAGGCCTATGTGCAGCAACAACAGCAGGTCAATGTTGATGAAACGAGTTGGGCTAAGCACAATAAAAAGCAATGGTTGTGGACAGCCACGACACCGTTGGTAACGGTTTTTCTCATTATGGCCACACGCAGTGCCGCTGCTGCTAAACATCTGTTGGGGCAACAAATTGCCGCCGTTATCGGTTCGGCCCGCTTTTCGGCTTACAATTGGTTGGACCCGGCGCAACGGCAATTGTGTTGGGCTCATTTGTTGCGCGATTTCCAGGCTTTTGTCGAACGAAAAGGCGAATCGGCCATTATTGGTCACGCCTTGCTGCAGCAAGCCTCGCAAATGTTTGCCCTTTGGTATCGGGTGCGCGATGGCACTTTGTCGCCCGCTGATTTTCAAGTGGCGATGCGCCCTATTCGCCAGGAAATTGACACCTGGTTGCAGCTTGGTACTTTTGTAGACCATACCAAGACTGCCCGTACTTGCCGCCAAATCTTGATGGTTGCGCCTGCTTTGTGGACATTTGTGGATACACCTGGTGTTGAACCTACCAACAATGCTGCCGAACGCGCTTTGCGCCGCGGGGTGCTGTGGCGCAAACGTTCTTTTGGCTCGCAAAGTGAGCGTGGCCTGCGCTTTACCGAACGGATTTTGACCGTTGTCACCACGCTGCGACAGCAAAACAGGAACGTCTTGACTTATTTGACGGCGGCTTGTGAGGCCCAACATTTTGGTCTGCCTGCTCCTTCCTTGTTACCTGTTGGCGATCAGACTGATTCAATCTATACCAACTGAACGCTTACCCTGGATGAAAGCCAGGGCAAGCCAGCGCAAGACATCTGGCTGGATTTCAAAGATGCGCACAATCAAAACATCCAGATAACCGGCTACCCTACTGAGAAAAACCCTGATTTGTTAGCGCGTATTATTCAGGCGTCTTCAAATCCCGGAGACATCGTATTAGATTGTTTTGCCGGTTCTGGCACAACGTTGTTAGCCGCCAATCAACTAAACCGCCATTGGATCGGGGTAGATAACAGCCAACACGCCCTGGAAACCATACTCAAGCGGTTTGCTATTGGCAGTGAAGCAATGGGAGATTTTGTAATCAGGGATGGACAGCACAAAAAAGGGGCAAAATCTGAACAACAGCCCAGAACTTTGTTTGACTTCATGGAAGAAAAAGTGGAGCAAACTGATAAACCTGTGGAAACAGCGAATGGTCATTTGCCAATAACTGAGTTTTCGCTTTTTGCCGCAGATGACCTGGACATAAACCTGCAAAGCATCATGCAGGCATGGTTACCGATCTACGAATAGTGAGCGGCTCTTTTTGTGCTGGCGCAGCGTACTTGTGTAACCAACTTTCGACTGTTGTGGGATGTATCTGATACGAGGAGTGGTCTACAGATTGACGCGATGCGGTGGATTTCTTGGGGTTTTTGTTGGTTGTACCCCATTTACCTGGGAATGGAATTCCCAGGCTGAGATAAAAAGTACGCTAAAGCGTACTATAGGCGCCGCCGGTCACTTCTTCTTGCTGACTACCGATTACGGATTACCGCTGACGGCACACGCATCACGGCTTACGTGGGAATACTGATGGAAGCGTGGTCTTTCACGGCCGTACCCATCCCCTCCACCCGCGCCGTTAGAAAGCCCAACGCTTCATCGGCGGTGCCATCCATGTAAATGTCCAGAACACGGCCGTGACTGGCTTCCGGTATGTCAATCACCCGCAGCCATTCGGACAGCCCGGCGTCATGCGGCAGCAGCCGCGCCAGCCAGTTGGGCGACTCCCGGAAAAAGCGCCAATCAAAATAACTGCCCGGCATGTGCAAATGCAGCGGCAGCGAATGAATCTCCGACTCCACCAAATCCTGGAAAAAATGGGTGCCATAAGAAAGTTCCGGCGGTTTACCATCTTTGGCTACCGCCATCTCCACCAGTACCTTCGTGTTGTAAATATCCGCATACGTCACCCGCACCCCCAAATCCAGGTTGGCGCTGCCCCACCGGCCCGGCCCTACCAGGATGAACGGCCGTCCCTCCAACAGCTTATTCAACCGCCCAATCGCCCGCCCTAATTCCAGTCGGGTAGCATTGTCCCCAATCTGGTTATACTTTTCCGGGTCCACAAAAATCACCAGTTCCACCTGTTTTGCCAGCCCATCGGGAATGAGGCCCCGCGAGGCAAACAAGATATCCACTTCGGGTATATCTTGCGGGATCGTCACCACCTGTTCCTGGCGGTGGCTCAAAGGACGGCATTGCAGCACGTTCAATTTATAGTCTGGGTAAGGGTAATTGGGCACAATGTCCACCGTGAACTCCATGTCCACCGGTGTTTTGTAAATCCGTTCCAGACGCGCCAGGGCAGTGTGCATCAGGGAGACAAACTTTTGGTCTTTGGTCAGGTAATCAAACGTCAGCACATACCGGTCATCAGCCGTCAGGCCACCCACCGAGACAATCTTCTGCAAATAATCGCCGCGATCCAGAGAGGCAATGTACCGCAGTTCAGGATATTCGTGGTTCAATATCTCCCCGATGGGTAAATTTTTGAAGCGGTTTTCTGCCAGATCAACCACGTCAATCTGCCATTGGGCATATTGGCGAATGGCTTTGGCCGTCGTTTCCGGGCGCAGGTGGGGGTGGCTGAGGGCAATCAGGCGCGGGTAATCGTTATCTACGCGGTCAACGGCGCGGGTGCCCAACCCCCATACCAGGCGCAAAAAGCCATCCTCGCGCCGGATTTTGGGATGCCAGCGGAAAGGATTACGGCTGAAGGCGACGCCGGCGAGGGTGGGGAAGTAGTAACGGCCGTGCCGCTTCCCCCACACCCGCTGAATCAAAATCGCCATGCGTTCATCATAATCCAACAACCCATGATGCTGCCGGTACAAGATAGCATCCGGGTTTACCGTGCTGGCGTACACCCGCTTAATGGCATCCATTAAATCTTTCAGATTTTCCTCGCGTGATCCCTGGTTGGCGCAAAAATAACTGTGATACTTACCGGCAAAAGCAAAGCCGAAATTATCTTCCAACAGGCTGGACGAACGCACAATAAGGGGATCATCCCCCATTCTATCCAGCACAATTTGTAATTGTTCCACCACATCAGAGGGAAACTCACCACGCAAATGCGCCTCAATGATTGCCGGATATTCCGCCCGAATTTCCTCCAGCGATTTGTACTTCTGGTTCATTACCCATTCCAGGTTATTCATCAGCCGAAAGTCATAAATCACCTCGCTGCCAATAAAAAAGGAATCGGGGATTTCCACCTGTTCTCTTAAATCCGGTTCACCATCAGATGGAGGCTGGCGCAGAATTTTCCAGGCCAGCGCCATGCCCGCCGATTTACCGCCAATCTTACCGCCGCCAATGCGCCCCCGGTAAATGCGGCGCAGGTCATCAATGCTGAACATCTTTTTGGCTACAGCGATAAACCGCAGTTGATCGCTGATCATACCCTTGATCAGCACCACCTTGATCTCTTCCAGATGATGCTTCACCGGCTCTAATTCGGCCGGGGGCAGCGATTCATACAGTTCACCCTGGCGAAATAACATTTCCCAGGGGGCAATTTCCGGGTTAAAGGTGAGTTCAATGGAACCATTTTGGCCTGGTTGTGTCTGGCGCAGTTCTTCAATGATCTGATCCAGCAGCGAAAGGCTCAGGTTATTGGCAAAATAGGCGTCGGTTTGAAAATCGCGCACCCGACTTTTGCGTTTTTGCCAGATATTGGTCTGTTCCTGGCCAAACGGATCATGCAGCCCTTCGCGGCGCTGTGACTCAATCGCCTTTTCTTTAACCTCACGCTCAAACGCTTCTGGGTCAATAATGCCACGCCGGAACAGTTCTTCGCGCATCCGCACCCGAATGCGTTCGGCCAGCACCGGATATTGCGCCAGTTTGATGTAAACATCAATGGTTGGGGTAATGCTGCGCAGGGGCAGAGCGCCAACAGGTGGGGGGGATGGTGGTTGATCCATGCGCCTGATTATAACAGTCTTGCCTCTCATGCAGAACTGATTATATTATTATGGCGTCATCAGGTTAGGGTTTGTCGTGACCGTTTGAGTGGAAAACCGGCTAAAGTCATTACGACAAACCAGTTATGGAGGAATAGCGACATGTCAAAAGGACAAGAAAGAGGCAAACAGGGCAAGGTCAATAAACCTAAGTTGACCAAAAAAGAGAAAAAAGAAAAAAAAGAGAAAAAGAAAACAACCGGTTAACAGAAATGATGGCTGGCGGCTCATAGCTGCTATGAGCCGCCAGCCCTATTTTTCAGGATAAAACAATGGCATCCATTTTTAGCAAAATCATCGCCGGGGAGATTCCGGGGGATATTGTGTACCAGGATGAACTGGTAACGGCGTTTCGGGACATAAACCCACAAGCGCCCACGCACATTCTCATTGTGCCCAATAGGGAAATTCCCACCGTCAATGAGGTCACAAGTGCGGATGAAGCCGCGATGGGGCGCATGATTTTGGCGGCCCAAAAAATTGCGGAGCAAGAAGGGATTGCCGTCAATGGCTACCGGTTGATTGTGAACTGTGGCAAACATGGGCACCAGGAAGTTTACCATATTCACATGCACCTGGTGGGCGGACGGCCGTTAGGCCCCATGCTCTATCGCTAATCGCCAATTGTCAATCGATCACTTCATCTCATCCAGCACATCTGCCACCAGATCGTAACGGCCGAATGCAGGCATGAGGTAGACGCCCTGCACCAACGGCCGTATCCCCCCCAATATCTCTTGCGCAATCAACACCCCTTCCTGCTGCGGGTCGGCAGCGGCGTGCATCCGCTGGCGTAGGGCGTCTGGGATGACCATGCCGGGCACTTCGTTGTGTAGGAATTCGGCGTTACGGCCGTTATACAGCGGATACAACCCGGCCACAATGGGAATGGGCAGCGCCCCATACAACGTTTCATAAACAGTTACAAATTCTCTGGCGGCTGCCGGGTCAAACACCGGCTGCGTCAGGGCAAAGTCCGCGCCATGCTGAATTTTCTTGTACAGCAGTTTGGCTTCCTTCTCCGGGTCTGGCGGCGTCAATGACAGGGCGCAGCCTACCACAAAGCTGGTAGGTTCATTGATCGCCGCGCCTGAATGTTGTAAGCCCGTATTAAACTGCTGTTTAATCAGTTGAATCAAACCGGTGGGCACAATGTCGTAGCTGTCCATTGCCTCCGGGTAATCGCCAATGCGGGTGGGGTCGCCCATAGTCACAAACAGGTTACGAATGCCCAGAGCGTGCGCCGCCAGCAAATCCCCCTGGATGCGCAGCAGGTTACGGCCGCGCGTGGGAAAGTGCAGCACGGTATCCAGCCCAATTTCCCTTTGCACCAGGTAGGCGGCCGCCCAGGCGCTCATGCGCATTTGGGCCACGGGCGTATCGGCGATGTTGAGCAGGTTGGCGCCCGCTTCTTGCAACATCCGGGCGCTTTGCAGCAGACGGTGAGTGGCCACGCCCCGCGGCGGGCGCATCTCTACGGTGACCACAAAAGTCTGGTTTTTGAGATATTGGGCTAATTGCGTGGGAGGATGGCTGACGGCCGTGATCGTTTCATCTCGCGCCACCACCTCAATCACCGGCAGGTGTATTTCCGTCGGGCGCGGCCCATCCAGGGCGCGGCGCATGGCGGTGATGTGCGCTTCGGTGGTGCCGCAGCAGCCGCCCACCAGGTTGGCCCCTGCCGCTGTTAGTTTCAGGGCATACTCGCCAAAATAGTCCGGCGTCGCCGGGTAAAGCACCCGCCCGCCCGCTGTCACTTCCGGCCAACCGGCGTTGGGCATCGCCGCTATCAGGCGCTCTGGCGCTATCTGGCGCATGATCATGACCAGGCGTAACACCTGCGCCGGGCCGCCGCTGCAATTGACGCCCATCACGTCAATATCCAGTTCGGCCAACTGCCGGGCGACCACATCGGCGGTGTAACCCAACAGGGTGCGATCATCGCGGGTGAAGGTGAGGGTGGCGACGATGGGGATTGCGGGAGCAATGGCGCGGGCGGCGGCTACGGCCGTTTCCATCTCATACATGTCCGACATGGTTTCCAGCACCAGCAGGTCTACGCCACGCGGCGCATTGATTAACGCCTCGATTTGTTCATGGAAGGCGGCCTGGGCTTCTGTTTTGGTTACGCGCCCCAGAGGGGCTAACCGCGCCCCCAACGGCCCTACCGAACCGGCCAACAGTACCGGTTTGAAGCTGCTTTCAATGGCGCGGTGGGCAATATCTACGGCCGTGCGGTTGATTTGGGCTACCTGGTCTTGCAGGCCATGTTCGGCCAATTTGTACCGGTTGGCGCTAAACGTGTTGGTTTCAATGATGTCCGCGCCCGCCTCAATATACCGCCGGTGAATTTCGGCCACCAGCGCCGGCTGCTGCAAATTGACGTTCTCAAAGCTATGGTCAGCCGACACCCCCCGGCTGTGCAGGTACGTCCCCATCGCGCCGTCCAAAAGGTACGGCCGTGCCCCCAAAAGCTGGCGAAACTGTTCTCGGTTCATGCGCCTCCTGTGGTAAGGGCGCGGCAGGTGGGAGACTGTTAGTCTGGCAATGTAACCTGAAACCCAACTGCCACGCCCCTTCTAATTACTGCTGTGCCCTGTATCAAAAAAGAGGCGGTTAATCAGTGGGGCGGCGGCCTGGTTGTTTAGCACCAACACAGACGCGCCGGCCGGGGTGCGGTAGCTGGACACATAGTCAAAACCCAGCACTTCGTTCTGGATATTTTCCGTGGAAACTTCGCTTAACAGGCGCGCCAGCTTAATCAGTTGATCCAGGCTCAAATCGGTCATAATCCCCCGTTCTAACTGCTGGTACAAGACGGGCGCGCGTTTGATCAACTCACCCACCCCCAATGACAACGCCTTGCTGCGCAGCGCCAGAATGACCTGCTGCTGCCGTTGGGCGCGGTGAATATCGCTGTCGCCATGCCGGGTGCGGGCATATTTCAACGCCAATTCCCCATCCATGTGGTGCAGACCCGCCGGAATGTAGAGGGGGTCATAGCCATAGTTCATATCCGGGTACTGTGGATCGTTAATGGTATAAGGGACGTTCAGGTCAATGCCACCCAGGGCATTGACGCCATTGACAACGGCGCTGAAGTCCACCAGGGCATAATGGTGAATAGGCACACCCAGGTTGTATTCCACCGTCTGCATGGCCATGGCCGCGCCGCCAATGGGATTATCACCGCGCGCCCCATAGACAAAGGCGGTGTTAATGCGGTCTTGCCCCAGACCGGGAATGGCTACATACAGATCGCGCGGTATGGAAAGGATGGATACCGCTTCTGTGTCGGGGTCAATGGAAATAATCATCATGGTATCGGTGCGGGAGATGAACGCCTCGCCGGGGCGCCGGTCAATGCCCATGAGCAGAATGTTGACACGATCATGGCCCTGCCAGGGTTCGCTGGTGGGGACGAGGGTGGGCGTGGGTTGGCCGATGGGCATGGTGGGGACGACGGGTGGCGCGGCCTGATCGTAGTTCAGGTTGACGGAAGCGACCTGGACGCCGCTGTTTTCTAGCGGGTTCACGGGCCGCTGCATGATGACTTGCACGGTGAGAAAGGCAAAGATGAGAACGGCTATGCCGGAAAAGACAAAGGCGACGCTAAGAGCAAAGGCCAGCCAGCCGGGTAATAGACTTTGGTTGGTTCGAAACATAGAGTTCCTCATTTGTTGTACCAATTTAGACCCTAAGGGTTTCGGAAACCCTTAGGGTCTGTGATTGTTAGATTATATCTATTATCCAACGGCCGTCAGGGTGAACAGCCGGTGATTTCCCTACTATCAGGCATCATTTTAACCATTGCTCATCATTGGGGGTGGTTGGCAGGTTTGCCAATGTAAAGATAATTGTGGTGGCTGGTGGTTTGCACCGGCCACCAGCCACTATCATAAAGGAGCAAACAAAAATGGAATGGTTAGCCGAATTATGCGCCGGGTTTAACGGCCGTGTGGGGGTGTCCGCCCTCAATTTACAAACCAACGAACAGTTTGTGTATCATGCCGAAGAGATGTTCCCCACCGCCAGCGCCATCAAGCTGGCGGTGTTGGCGGCGCTGATGCAGCAGGTGGAAGATGGGCAGTACACCTTAGACGCGCCGCTTATGCTGCGCCGCGCCGACCAGATTAGCGGCAGCGGCCTGCTACAATTTCTGACGCCAGGTCTGGTGATGCCCCTGCGCGACTGGGCCTTTTTGATGATGAATGTCAGCGACAACCTGGCGACCAACGTCCTCATTGACCACGTGGGATTAGCGTGCATCCAGGAGTGGCTGGTGACGCACCATTACCCGGATGTGCAAATTCACCGCAAGATTGATTTCGGCGTATTGGCCCAAGACATTACCCAGTTGGGCACGGCTACGCCAGCAGGATTGAACCGGCTGATGACGGCCGTCTTCCGCCACGAAATCCTCTCCCCTGCCGCCTGCAACGAAATGCTGCGCATGATGGATAAGGTGGGCAGCGAACGGGTGGGGCGGTATCTGCCCTTTGCCTTTTATGGCGACGAGACGCCGGAGGAGGAAAAGCTGCGGCTGGCGGGCAAAACGGGGTCATTGAAGGGATGCCGGGTACAAACGGCCATCGTCTGGCGCGGTACCGGGGCAAATCGGCGTGGCTTTTCTATTACCGTCATGGCCGATGGCGACCCGGCCCCCGAATTGTGGAGCGCGGATGCGGCCGGCGTATTGCTCATTGGCCGCATTGCCCGCGCCGTGTATGATCAGGTGTTTATGGCTGAATTGCCATAAACACCTGGTCATACTTATTCTGCAAATTCCCACCCCATTTGTTCAGCCTGGGCCTGTTTGTCGGCGTCAATGATCACCTGATAATGGGTGCTGGTGGGGCCGCCACAAACCGTCGCCACCGGCAGTTCAAACGTCACCGATTCATACACAGGAATGCCGGCAGCCTCCAGTGCAGCCACGGCATCTTGTTCGGTGGGGTAACGGACATCTTCGCATTGCACCCCGGCGGCAATCATCATCACCGATTGTGTATCAGATGCATCCATGCCGGGGTAAGGGTTATAAGCGGGCGCCAGTTCTGGAACCGGGTAGCCTTCAGGCAGGGTGTTGGCCGGAGCAACCGCGGGGTAAGCATCAGCGGGCACGGCCGTAGCCGTAATGGTTGGGCGCGGTATCACATCTGCCTCTGGCTGATCAACAGTGAGCGGTGGCGGGGTCGCCGTTGGCTGCGTGTTGCTGGGACCACACGCGGCCAGCAGCAGTAATAGTAACAAGATAAGGGGATATGTAACTCGTTTCACTATGTTTCTCCTTATTAAGGTTTTTGCGAACAGGCCAGGATTGTAGCAAAATACATCTGGGACGCGAGAGTTGCCGCCCGGCGTTTGGTGAATGCTCATACGTTATCAGGCTGCCTTTGCGCCCTAAATTTGAGAAGTTCAACGTTTCTCAAAAGTTGAACCTCTCCGAAGGCAAGGAGTATTAGAAGGAGTTTAGAATGAAAAAATTGTTTGTGTTGCTGCTTGTGGGCCTGTTGGTGGCCTGCGGGCAAAGTGTACGTGAACGGGAAGCGGAGATGGCCGGTGTGCTGGCAACGGCCGTTGTGGCCACCGCCCCCGCCACTGCGCCAGAAACCAACGAAGCCGCTAACCCCGAACCGGCTAATGAAAGCGCCGGTTCCCCCATAGCCGCTACCGTTGCTGAAGCCGCCCAGGTGCGCTCTTCCGACCAGACCAAAGGCGCGGCCGACCCATTGATCACCATCATTGAGTACAGCGATTTTCAATGCCCGGCCTGCAAGTCGGTGTCACCTACCCTGTCCCGCCTGGTAGAAAGCTATCCTGAGCAAGTCCAATTGGTCTACCGCCACTTCCCCTTAAACCAGATTCACCCCAACGCCCAAAAAGCGGCTGAAGCTGCCGAAGCCGCCGGCGCGCAGGGCAAATTCTGGGAATTTCACGATGCCCTCTTTGCCGGTCAGGTTGATTGGCAGGGGCTAAGCGCGTCTGCTTTCCGCGATTACCTGGTTGGTCTGGCAGCAGAGTTGGAACTAGACGCCGATCAGTTTGCCAATGACCTGGACAATGGTATTTACGCCGCTTACGTGACGGCATCGGAACAAGAAGCGCTGGGGCTGGGCATGCCCGGTACGCCCAGCATCATTCTGGACGGCCAACTGCTGCCCGGCGTGCCCAACGATTTCAGCCTGTGGGAAGGGTATGTGCAGGCGCAAATGGCGATGGCGGCATTGGCCGACCGGCAGTATGACGCCGCGCCGCCGATGACCATTGACCCGACCAAAAGCTATATTGCCACCATTGAAATGGAAAACGGCGGCAAAATTGTGATTGAACTGCTGCCGCAATCTGCGCCAGAAACGGTGAACAACTTTGTCTTTTTGGCGCGGGAAGGCTGGTATGATGGCGTCAGCTTCCATCGGGTAATCCCCGGCTTTATGGCGCAAACGGGCGACCCCACGGGGTTGGGCATGGGCGACCCAGGTTATGCCATCCCCGATGAGTTTGACCCGGCGCTGTCGCATGATGGGCCGGGGGTGGTTTCGATGGCGAACTCTGGGCCAAATACCGGCGGCAGCCAGTTTTTCATCACTTATGCCCCGGCCACGCATCTGGACGGCCGTCACGCCATCTTTGGCCGTGTCATTGAGGGCATGGACGTGGTAAGCGCCATCACCCCCCGTGACCCTCAAGACCCCGCCGCTCCCGATGGCGACCGGATGGTGACGATTACGATTGAGGAAAAATGAGAGCGGAGATTAGAGATTGGAGATTGAGACCAATCCCCAATCTCCAATCTCTGTTGACACCACCTCTATCAAAATAATGAACCGACACAACTTTCTTGCCATTCTCCTATTGCTGCTGCTGGCGGCGTGCGATTTGCCGGGCCGGTCTGGGTCTGAGGTGACGGCGACGCCGGTGGGTAATTTTCTCACGTACTCCATTATCGCCCCGGCATTTACCATTTCCATGAGTCCCGGTGAGCGTGTGCCCGGCGCGCCAATGGAATACCTGGGGCAGGAAGGGGATACCTACCGGGTGCGGATTGGAGGGCAAGAGGCGTTGAAACGGGTGGGCGACTCTTTTGCCTGGTCGGGTGTGATTGCGCCCGGTGTGCATGGCGAATATAACCTGCGGCTGACTTCGGCGTTGTTGGGACCGCTGCCGGTGACGGGCGGCGTGAAGTTAACGATATTGGACTGGCAGCCGGTGGCAACTGCCGTGCTGCCCGAACTGCCCAACTCCCTCCACTTTAGCAACATCCTGCAAGACCATAACCTGGCGGTGGGCGCCACCATGCCTGCTTCCACCTTGCGTTATGAAGGGCTGGTCACTGAAGGCAACCGCCGGTTGGCCCGCTTTTCTGGGCTTACCGGTCTTAGCGACTATGCCCAGGGCGATTCCGTCACCTGGATAGGCCAACTGCGCAGCAATGTGTATGTGCGCTATAATCTGCGGGTTATTAGTTTTGATGAAGATAACGTGTTGTTAGGCGGTACGGCCGAATTATGGCTGGCTGAGCCGACCTATCCGTAAGGAATTGTCCAGACCCTAAGGGTTTTTGAAACCCTTAGGGTTTTTTTCCACCCATGATCCACTCACCCCATCCCCGCCCACTCAATCCCCTGGTTGACCGTAATCCCTTTCGGCAGCCGCCATTGCCCACAGACAGCGCGTCCATCCCGCTGCTGGCCGAAATCAAAGAGTTGCTGCCGGAGCCGGTGCTGCCGGATCGGGAAGGGTGGACGGCGCTATATTGGCGCGCCTGGGAAGTTTTATGGGCCAGTTTGCGCCAGCCCACGCCAGAAAGTGGGTTTGTGGCCCCCTACGCAGCGTCGGCTGACAGCGATTATTTGTTGATGTGGGAGGCGGCTGTATTAACCCAACTGGGGCTTTACGGCCGTCGCGCCTTTAACTTTATGGGGATGCTGAATAATCTGTATGTCCACCAACATGATGACGGTTTTATCTGCCGGGCCGTAAATCACCAGACCGGGCAGGACGGCCACTTCCCCTTTGACCCCAACAGCACCGGCCCTAACATGCTGGCCTGCGCTGAATGGCGCTATTTTCGGCTGAGTGGGGATGACGGCCGTCTGGCCGACGTGTTTTGGCTGCTGCTGGCGCTGCATCAATGGTACCGCGACAACCGCACCTGGCCCGGCGGTGGCTATTGGGCCACCGGCGTCAGCAGCCAGATGGATAACCAGCCACGTGTGCCCAATAGCCGTGACCACCACCGTCACTGGACATGGGTAGACGCCACCATCCAGGCGGCGCTCAATTGCAATTGTCTGGCGCAGATGGCCGCCCACCTGGGCGAAACCGATCTGGCGGCGGCCCTGAAAGAGGAACATTTGCAGTTAGAGGAATTGATCAACCGGCGGCTGTGGAATGAGGAAACGCAATTTTACCAGGATGTGTCACCCGACGGCCGTTTCAGCAGCATCAAAAGCATCGGCGCCTATTGGGCTTTGTTTGACAATGGCCTGGTGCCGGAAAAGCGTCTGACCGCCTTTGTGCAGGCGCTGCGGGAGAATTGGGCTTTTAATCTGCTGCACCGCATCCCCAGTATATCGGCCGACAGCGAGGCGTATAATGCCGAGACGGGCAATCGCTGGCGGGGTGGGGTGTGGCCGGACATGAACTTTATGGCGCTGCGGGGGCTGCGCAATGTGGGGCAACACGCCCTGGCGCACGCCATCGCCTGCAACCACGTGCAGCACGTTTACCAGGTGTACCAGAATACCGGCTATTTCTGGGATAATTATGCGCCGGAGGCCGTTATGCCCGGTGAACCGGCCCGGAAAAATGCGCTCACCGCCTGCGTCACCCCCATTGCCATGCTGCTGGAAGATGTGCTGGGCCTGACCACCGATTGGCCGCATCGCCGCCTGTATTGGGATCGTCGCCTGGATACAGAGCAGGTGTACGGCGTGCGTCGTTACCCTTTGGGTGCGGACGGCGTGCTGGATATTGTTGGCGACCGGTTCCAGGTGACGCTGACCACCAACACCCCCTTTACACTGGTGATTCGGGATGCGGCCCAAAATTTACAAACGGCCGTGAGCGCCGGTACAACCACCATTGATTTGACATAACTTGTGACCAGCCTGACTGTTGCCACCATCAACTTGCGTAACCGGGCCGACCGCTGGCGGCAGCGGCGGCATCTGCTGGTGGCCCAACTGCTGGATGCCACACCAGACCTGATCGCCTTGCAGGAAATCAGCTTTTCTATCGGCCAGGGGCGCTGGCTGCGTAATCAGATCAATGCCCGGCTGCCGGAAGGGAAACGGCCGTACACCCTGGTGCAAAAACGCAAACAGCACTGGCAATACCGCAGCGAGGGGGTGGGCATTCTCTCCCGTTTGCCGATGGTGTATACCGATTCCGTCAATTTGGGCTACAACGGCCGTGTCGCCCTCCGCGCCAATATCACCCTGCCCGATCATCAGACCTTGGATTTTGTCACCACCCATTTACACCACGTGGCGCATGACTATGAAGCCCGACAAGAGCAGGCGCTGCGGCTGGTGGGCTGGCTGCGTGATATACGCCCCACGCCCCTGCAAATTGTTGCCGGTGATTTTAATGAACTGCCGGATGGCCCGGCGACGCGGGTGATGAAACAGAATTTCCGTTCGGTGTATGAAATGCGGCACGGCCGTGAGCCGTTGGCCACCTTCCCCACCGCCCTATCAGGCATCACCTTTGACGCCTGGGCCGGCTGCCTGGATTACATCTTTGTCACCCCGGCCATCACCCAGATCACCGCCGCCGCCATTTTTTGTGACAAACCCGCCCCCGACGATGACACCCTTTACCCATCTGACCATGTGGGCCTCATCGCCACCATTGCGCTCTAGGCAGTGGACAGATAAGGCTAATTTAGCCACAATTGGTAACATACAACTATGATCTCAATTGTTGCTCCCGTTTTTAACGAAGAACAGGTATTACCGGAACTGCGCCGCCGTGTAGCCGGGGTGATGGACGCCCTGGGTGAACCCTGGGAATTGGTGTTGGTGAACGATGGCAGCCGCGACCGTTCGGCCGCTGTGATTGCCGAACTGCACCAAGAAGACCCGCGTGTGAAGGGCATCAGCTTTTCGCGCAATTTTGGTTTCCAGATCGCCGTCACCGCCGGGCTGGATTTTGCCAGCGGCGACGCGGTGATTTTGACCGATGCGGATTTGCAAGACCCGCC
>JAHBVI010000157.1 GCA_019637635.1 Anaerolineae bacterium | reverse complement strand
TTTTCATTCTCTCCCCTTCTCATCTATAATCAATCACGAAAATATCAGGCTTGTTTAGCCGGGAAAGGTGACATATGACAACTCTCATTACCAAACGTCAGTTTATTACGGATGTGGAAGGCAATCCTATTGGCGTGATTTTGCCATTATCAGAATATGCGTTGGTTGAGCCGATATTAGCACAACAAGAAAGAGCAACGGCCGTTGATAAACTGGCACAAATGAAACAAGCGATCAATGACCCCCTATTTATGGCAGATTTAGAAGAGACAATGAACGCATTTGCCAACGCAGATGCGGAATGGTGGGAGTCGGCTTCATGACGTTTCAATGGCATGTATATCTGGCCTCACTTGACCCCACACAAGGCTCAGAACAGGCTGGGAAACGCCCTGTTCTTGTTATCAGCAATGAGCGCGTGAACCAACTGCTTCCTGTCGTGAATGTTCTCCCTATAACGTCTCATAAATCTAAAAAACGCACCATTTATCCTAATGAAGTTTTACTCCCCGCCGGAAGTGCCGGGTTAAAAGTTGATTCTATCGTCTTGTGCTATCAAATACGCACATTGGACAAAAGTCGATTGGAACAGGATTTTGGCGAGTTAAAGGATTCAAGTTTACGCCAAGAGATTCTTGAGGCACTTCAGTTTCAGTTGGATTTTTGACCGTAGAGTTTCCAAAAGGTGTGGAATGGAAATAGAAAGACCGGATTTGAGCCAGGTTGCGCCGGAAGTGGTGGCGTATATTGAGGCGTTGGAAGCGGAATTGGCAGAGCGTTCCGAAGATCAGCCGGAACGTGCGTCAATCCCGCAGGAGCCGCCAACCACCATCAACGTCATCAGTCTCAGCCAGCACGGCCGTGCCAAACGCACCCCGCGCCATTTCTACGGCCGTCAGCGCCGCGCCGGCATGGGTGTGTTCGACCTGGAAACGACCCCACCCGACTATCCCGCCCACCTGGCCCTGGCCGATGAAGAAGGCCATTTACTGCTGGTGAGTAATCACGGCCGGGCCTTCCGCCTGCCCGTCACCGCCCTGGTGGAAACCCCCGTCCGCGCCGCCGGCTCGCCGGCCCTGGGCAGCCTTTCCCTTCGTGAAAATGAACATATCGCTGGTATCTTACCGGCGGACGGCGGCAAATACCTGGTCATGGTCAGCCAGCGCGGCTGGGTGCAGCGCGTCCGCGATGGCTACCTGGGCAAGAGCCTGATCAACGGCATGAGCTTTCACAATGTGAAGGATGGCGGGCTGATCACGGCCGTCTGCTGGACAAACGGTGACGGCGATCTGTTCATCGCTACCCGGCAGGGCAAGGGCATCCGCTTCCGCGAGAGTCAAACGTCGGAGCGAGGTGGCCTGGGGCTGCGCGTGGATTTGGGCGATGAGGTGGCGGCGGTCACGGCCGTGTACCCCCACAGCCGCGTTTTTATGATTACCCATGAAGGCAAAGGCACAGTGCGCGAGATGGAAACCTTCGCCGCCTACAAAGCGCCCGGCGCGGGTGGCAAAGCGGTGATGAAAACGGAAAAACTGATCGGCGCACTGACCATCAACGAGGGCGATGACCTCCTCATCATCTCCCAACTGGGCAAAATTATCCGTTTCCCGGCTGATGATGTGCCCGCCAAAGAAGGGGCCGTGCAGGGCGTGAACTGTATGGCGCTGCGGAATGATGAGGTCACGGCCGTGACCCTTGCCAAGAGTTCGTAGCTCGTAGAAGGCGTTATGAACATTGCCGTCTTAATTCGGTAATAAACCGACGGTTGAAACCGCGGCTACAGAGAGTAAAGTTGGCCTGCGCCGACTATTACCAGACCGCGCAGGCGGTCTTCGCCCTGTGTAGCCGCGCATTCATTCGCCTGGCTGGCTGAGAGAGACTACAGCGGATAGGGAAAATAACGGATTACTCAACTGAACGATCCGTTTATTTCTAAATCCGTTGTAGTCATTGCGAAAAATGCAAGGCATCACCCTATTTCTAAAATGAGAGGAAGGAAAAATGTTAGACAAAGCTCAAGAACTACAGGACGAATTGATCCGTTTGCGGCGGGACATTCACGCCAACCCGGAGCTGGGTTTCCGTGAATTCCGCACCGCCGCGCTGGTGGCCGACACCCTGCACGAATTGGGCATTCCGGTGCAAACCGGCGTCGGCCGTACCGGCGTGGTGGGCACCATTGGCACCGGCAGCGGCCCTACCATCGCCATCCGCGCCGACATGGACGCCCTGCCTATCCTGGAAAAGACCAGCCAGTCCTATGCCTCTCAGAACGACGGCGTCATGCACGCCTGCGGCCACGATTCGCACACCGCCATGCTGCTGGGCGCGGCCCATTTGCTGAAACAAAGCCTGGTCGCCGAACAGTGGCAGGGCACCGTGCGCCTGCTCTTCCAACCTTCGGAAGAAGATTCTGACGAAAACGGCATCAGCGGAGCAACGGCGATGATTGACGATGGCGCGCTGGCGGATGTGGACGCGGTAATCGCCCTGCATGTGGCCTCGCACCGGCCGGCCGGGGAGATTGCTTTTCACGATGGCTATTCGCTGGCCAATGTGGATTCCTTTGAGGCCTGGCTGTATGGCGATGGTGGGCATGGCGCCTACCCGCACCGGGGCAGCGACCCGCTGTTCATGCTCAGTGCCATCCTGCCGCTGTTGTATGGCATCCCCTCACGGCGCATCAATCCGTTACGGCCGTGTGTGGTCAGTCTGGGCGAAATTAGCGGCGGCGCGGCCTCTAACGTCATCCCCAACCAGGTGTACATCCAGGGCACGCTCCGCTCCCACGACGCGGCCGTGCGCGAGCAGCTATGGGCCGAAGTGGAAGCCGCCCTCAAACTGAGCGAGAGCATGGGCGGCCGTTACAAATTGCACGTCATCAAAGGGTATCCGGCGCTGTTTAATGACCCCGGCGTGAATGAGTGGATGCGCGAAGTGACGCGGGATTTAGTGGGCGAAACGGCCGTTGTCAACAATGAATTTGGCATGGGCGCGGAGGATTTTGCCTACATGACCCAACAGGCCAAGGGGGCCATGTTTATGCTGGGCGCAGCCATTGATGATGGCCTGATGCGCCATCACCACACCGACATTTTTGACATTGACGAGCGGGTCTTGCCCGTCGGCGCGGCCATCCTGGCCGAAACGGCCCGCCGGTTTGTGACCGGGCAACTGGCCTGAAAGTGCCAGGCACAGGGCAAAACCTTCTGGGCAGACTAACACCTGATGCCCTGTGCCTGGCACTGCTTATGAGCGCCAACGGCCGTACCCCCACACCACCACCCCACTCATCACCAGCAAAAACAGCAGTAGCCAGGGGACGACAGCCGTGTGGGCGCGGAAGGATTGCAGGGTCACGGCCGTTGGCGTGAACACCAGCCGGTAATCTTCCACCTCCCCTTCAACCGCCCCCCCTGTTGGCCCAGAACCACACGCCGCATACAGCCGCACCCGCAAGTGGTAGAACTGCACGGGTATGGGCAGTCCCGGTGGGGGATCAAATTCATCAGCAGGAACTTCAAAACTGTAGTTGCCGCTGCCCGTCGTTGCCCCGCGAATGATGTATTCCAGATTCTCTGGCGCATCGCTGTCGTCAAATGCGCCGTCTCCATTCCAATCAATCCAGGCATAGAGACAGCCATTCCCACTGCCCGTCACCGTGATGTTGAGCGAGCCGCCATCTGGTCCAGGCTGCCACTGCCCGCCGGGGCCAGAGCCAGGCCCGCGCTGGACGCCATCGTCCGAGGCATCATCCGCGCCAAAAGCATGCCCATTATCTGCATCCCATAACGTCCCCAACCGCACAACACCGCTGCCGACGTGCCAGGCCGTGCCATACACGCTGTCCAGGTCGCTGTAATCGGCCGCAGCCCCCAATTGCAGCCCGATGATCATCGCATCATGGTCGGAGGCGCGGTATGGGTCGGGGCTGTACAAAGAGATTACCTGCCCCGGTGATTTGAACTCCACGTTGTAATCCAACACGGAAGGTTCGTCAGCATTGATGTGCCAGGTAGTGGCGCCCACCACCTGCCCCGTCAGGCCGGGGCTGCTCAGGGCATAGTCCAACTGCCCCACCTGCGCCCCAAAAACGTAGGAGTAGACGCCGGGGTTGATGTCTGCCTCCAGGTTGGTATATCCATCGTCGCGCAGCTCAGTGATGGGGTCTTCTCTGGCGTAGGCGTTCAGGTCGCCGATGATGAGGAAGTCGGGATCGCTGCTGTTGGTGGGGTCGGTTGCCAGCCAGGTGTGCAGTTGCGCAGCAGCCAGCAGGCGCGTCAGGTTGCAGTTGCCCTGCCCATCGCCTGTGTCCGGGTCTGGCGGGAATATGCCTGCGGCGGCATCACAATCACTGCCCTTTGATTTGAAATGGTTCACCACCACTGTGAGCGTCTCGCCGCTGCCGATTTCGGTAAATGTGGCCGCCAATGGCTGCCGGTTGCGGGTGGCAAAAGCGCCGGAACCGTCGGTAGCCACGCCGCCCAACGTGACCGCTGCCGGGCGATAAATGAGACCAACGGCAATTTCATCACTGCCCAGGGTGGGCAGGCCAGGGTTGACATAAGCATAAACACCCGGCCCGGCGACGGCGTTGAGGCCGTCTACCAGATCAGCAATGGCGCTGGTGGGGTCATAGCCGTCATTTTCCATCTCCATCAGGCCAATAATATCGGCGTCCAGGGCCAGGATGGCCGGGATGATTTTGTCGCGCTGACGGGTGAACTCTTCAAGGGAGGAAGCGCCGCGCGAGGTGGGGAAACCACCGCCCATCCCATCGCCATTGAAGTAGTTGAGGACGTTAAAGCTGGCCACGCGCACTGTGCCGCTGATGGGCGGAGGCGCAGCCAGGCGGGGATTGACAGGGGTATAGGTGGGCGTCATCGTGGGGTGCAGGCGGTAATTGTCTGTACCAGGGAAACCCGACCAGCTATAGGTGAGGATGCCGGTGAGGCTGCTGACGGTATCGCCGCTGCGGATGGTATTCACGGCCGTCAACCCCGGCGTAGGATGAATGATAGGATCAGGGTTTTGGGCGGCACGGCCGTCATCCAGAATCAGCATATTGCGCAAATTATCAGCCAGCATGGTCTGGGCAGGCAGGCCGGGAGGGACGACGTTGGTGGGGATGGACAGACGGCCGTTGCTCAACACCAGTTCCCCGTATCGCCCCAGAAAATAGTTCTCGTTCACCGTCAACGGCTGCGGCAGCGTCACCAACATTCCTTCGGCCCGCTCCAGGTAGGTGGTGGAGGAAAAAGGGAGGGTGAGCGTGAGGGGGGTGGGTACGGCCGTGTCATCGCACACCTCCACCCGGTACACCTCGCTCAATTCCGTCAAGCCAAAATACTCGGCTACTGTGCCCGTTGCCCGCACCCGCTGCCCCACGTTGACGTTCACCCACAGCGCCGGGAAATTGTCATGCACAAACAACCCTTCCGATGTATCCGGGTCGGCATCCACATCCCCATCTTCCTCCTGCATGTAAAACCCGCGTATCGTCGTTTCCGCCTGGAAATCGCCCACGACTACACCCTCGATGGTGTGAACCTGCCCCGCCAGCAGGCTGTCCAGGCTGCTCCCCTGAATGGCATGGATGCGCGTTGCCGGCTGCCCACAGCGGTAACACCCGGCAAACTGGTTGCCGTCAATTTGTGTGCCGGGGGAAAAGAGCGCACCGTTAGCGCCGGTAGCCAGACCATGCCGCACGAATCCACCCGCTATGTCTGGGTCACGGGTTTGCGACTGACCATTGTTGGCTTCATTACCGTAACTGTGGCTGGCCTGATCTATTACACCATCATTCAGCCTTATCGTATCACCGGTATTGTTCAACGCCAGCGCACCGGTGCTGGCTATTTGTATCAGGGTGCTGCCAAAGTCGCCGGTGGGGGCGCCACCGCCAAAAATGACAATAGCGCAGCCATCAGGGATAATGGTGTTAGCGGAAAAGATGTGCCTGATACCAACCGCATCAAACAATCTCCAACCGGAAATATCCAGGTCTGCGCCGGTATTGTTGAAAATTTCCACAAACTCATCATCTTCAGCGTCTCGAACGCCATCGCCATTGGCGTCGCCGCTTAAACCAGGCGCGGGATCGGCTAAGAATTCGTTTATGATGGCAAAGCCGGTGGAAAAGCGCCAGGTGTAATCGGCAGCCATGTTGTCGGGTGGATCGGCGCTGTCATCGTCCGTCACCTGGGCGGCGAGCAGGGTGACGGTGCAGCTTTCGTTGGGCAAGAAGTCGGCGTGGGTCAGGGTATAGGTAAGATGATCGCCGCTGCTGGAAGTGGCATTGTGCGGGCCGCTCAAAGTACAAAAGACAGGCACATCCCCAGTAATTGTGACTTCTTCGTTGAAGGTGACGGTGATGGGCACATCCATCGCCTGCCCCAGGGCAAAAGCGGTAGGGCTGTGGCTGTTGACTACCGGCGGAAAATCGTTAAATGTACCGGTAATGTTCAGGTCATCAATGCCCACCCATTCATCATTGCCAACGGCATTGGTAGTCATGACGCGCAACATCACCAGGGGTTGGTTGTCGGCAGCAGCGGGCAGGGTAACAGAGACAGGCGTAACCAGCGTGGCCTCATTGGGGCCGGTGGTAGCGTCGGCCACATAAGCGGCAGGGACGTTGGTGTAACTGCCCATTCCCCCTACCCGATATTGCAAGGCCACTTGTTGCACGGCATCATCGGCCGACCCGTCAATATCACGCAGGTTATAGGCCACCTGAATGTTTATGTAGTTGCGGGTATCCAGATGGATAAGCAGATAGGGGGCATCGGCCGTGACTGATCCTTGCAAGGCGATTACATTATCCGCTATTTCAAATTCAGCCACACCGCCAATAATAAAAGTATCGGGATTAGACTGATTGGCGTTTACGTCAACAACACCAGGCACATCATCATTTAGCAATGTTTGCGGGTCTGTACCTGTTGCTGTGGTTAGATTGTCACCCCGGAAGCCAATAATACCGGGGACGCCTGACCAATCGTCGTCGGTAATGATGAGGTTGGGGTTGCTCCAATCCTGGGCAAAGGGTGGGGGTTGGGCGGTGTTGTCGGCCTGGATACGGCCGTTAACCACCCCCACGAGCAACAGGCAAGCTAAACAGAACAAAGTAATCTGGCGAACACGCGACATGTTTCCCTCCATTTTCCAAGTTTTCAAAAGTTCAACTTTTTGGAAAAGTTGAACTTTTATAGAACGGTGTATTTGCTTGATTGCACTGCACAATGGCGATATGACCGAAATTATAAGCGCAACTTGCCGAAAAGCGAAACCCAAAGTTCGTGGTTTCGTGATCCGTCATCCGAAGTCCGTCATCCGACATCGAACCTCGGATTACGAGTCACGGATTACGGGTCACCGATTACCGATTACCGGTTACAATTCCCCCCATGATATGGCTTGGTCTGGCTGTGGGCGTTCTGCTATTGGGGGTATTGTTGTATTACCTGTTGGTGGTGACGGAGGGGGTGTTTCTGGGGCGGCGGCTGGTGGTGTGGTTATATGACCGGGTGGCGGGCGCATATGACGCCCGTAAAGCAGTTGACCCTGACTATGAGGCGTTTTTTCTGGCACGGCCGTTGCAACACCACTTGAGACACATCCCCAACCCGTTCATTCTGGACGTAGCCACGGGCACGGGGCGGCTGCCGGTGGCTTTGTTAGAAGAACCGCTGTTTCACGGCCGTATCATCGGCCTGGATGCGTCGGGCAAGATGCTGGCGGTGGCGGCGGAAAAGCTACGGCCGTATCAATTCCGCGCTACCCTGGTACAGCAAACCGCCGACCGGCTGCCCTTCCCGGCACATTGTTTTGATGCCGTCACCTGTCTGGAAGCATTGGAATTTTTCCCGGATGACGAAACGGCCGTGCGGGAGATGGTGCGCGTCCTCAAACCGGGCGGCATTTTGCTGGTGACGCGGCGCAAAGGCGCCTGGGGCAAAGCATTCCTGCACCGTTACCGGACGGTGGCCCAATTTGAAGCCTTTTTAAGGACAACCGGGCTGGAAAAGGTGTATACTGTGCCCTGGCAGCAAGAATATGATCAGGTGTACGGCCGTAAACCGGCCCTGCACCCATAAGGGGGCGATCTGCCATCGCGTCCCCCACAAACCCACCTTTCATTTCAAAGGAGACATCTCGTGAAAAAAATATGGTTTTTGACAATTTTTATTGTGTTGGGCTTTGTCCTGGTACTCTTTCCAACCATTTCGAAAGGGCAGGATGTGACCGAGGCCGAATTACCTACAGCCCCACCCACAGATCAAATCATCATCCAGTTTGCCGACCCCGTTGCCGAAGCCCGTATGGTCGGCATGAGCGAAGGGCAGGAACTACCCGCCCTCAGCCAGGCGGCGGGTGTCACCGTCACCTACGTGCGCCCCATGTCTGGTGATGCCCACGTTTTGAAGCTGCCTACGGCCGTGTCCCCCAAAGAAGCTGCCGTCATGGCGGCCGAGATGGCAAAGGTAGAAGGCGTGGCTTATGCCGAACCAGACCTGATCAAGACGATTGACGGCCGTGCCCAACGCCTCCTTCTCAACCCTGAACTCACGCCCAATGACCCCCGCTTCAACGAGCAGTGGCATTACATGTATACGCCAGGCACATCAGAAGGTCTAAACCTGGTCAACGCCTGGAACATTTATACCGGCGTCAACAGCACCGTTGTCGCCGTCATTGACACCGGCATCTTGAACCACACTGACCTGGCCGGAAAAATCGTCGGCGGTTATGACTTCATCCATGATGCTTTTGTGGGGAATGACGGCAACGGCCGTGACAACAACCCCGCCGATCCTGGCGACTGGATATTGGCCAACGAATGTGGTTTTGCTCACGGCGCCCAACCAAGTTCCTGGCATGGCACCCACGTCGCCGGCACCATTGCCGCTGCCACCAATAACAACCTGGGCGTGGCCGGCGTCAACTGGAATGCCCGCATCCTGCCCGTGCGCGTATTGGGCAAATGCGGCGGTTATACCTCCGACATTGTAGATGGGATGCGCTGGGCTGCCGGGCTCTCTGTCTCCGGCGTTCCCGCCAATGCCAACCCGGCTAAAGTACTCAATCTCAGCCTGGGAGGGCAAGGCGCCTGCTCCACCACCGAACAAAATGCCATCAACGCCATTGTCACGGCCGGGAGTGTGGTCGTGGTAGCGGCCGGCAACAGCAACGCCAACGCCTCCGGTTTTACGCCCGCCAATTGCAACAACGTTATCACCGTGGCGGCCAATGACCGCACCGGCGACCGCGCCTTCTATAGCAACTACGGCAGCGTGGTTGAGGTGACGGCCCCCGGCGGCGAAACTACTGTTCAGTCCAATGGTGTCCTCTCGACGCTGGACACAGGCACAACCACTCCAAATCACAGCAACACCTACGCCTTTTACCAGGGTACCAGTATGGCCACGCCTCATGTGGCCGGTCTGGCCTCTTTAATCGTTGGGCTGCGCCCCAGCTACACACCAACTCAGGTGCGGACGCTATTAGAAAACACCGCCCGACCCTTCCCTGGCGGCAGTTCTTGTAACACCAGCATTTGCGGTAAAGGTATCGTAGATGCCTACCAGGCATTAAGCAATATAGACAGCGTCAGCGACAGAAAATTCCTGCTGACCCTGTTCATCTCCAGTGCGCCAATAGAACCCCCCGTAAATCCTCTGGTCAATCCCGGTTTTGAAAGTGGGCCTACTGGCTGGACAGAATATTCAGCCCAGGGATGGGATTTGATCCTGAATTCCGGCTTCCCCCCAGGAGTAACGGCACATGGTGGCAGTTGGTTAACATGGTTAGGCGGCGACCACAATGAAGTGGCTTACATTCAGCAAAGTGTTACCGTCCCGGCGGCCACACCTTATCTGGCTTACTGGCATTGGATCGCCTCTGAGGATGTTTGTGGCTATGATTTTGGTAGTGTCCAGGTAAACGGGACCACTGTTAACCAATACAATTTGTGTTCCTCGGCCAATACAGGCGGCTGGGTGAAGCACGTAGTGAACCTGGGGGCATACAGTGGGCAGACGGTGACACTACGCATACGAGCCACCACAGACAGCTCGCTCAACAGCAATTTGTTTGTGGATGATGTAGCTTTCCAGGCCAGCGCCAGCGCACCGGAGGCGCTGCCGATGCCTGGGTATAACCCAACACAAAGCAAACAAGCGGTTAATCCGTAGCCTCTGTCAGGTGCGGCGCACTTTTGAGGTGCGTCGCACCTTTTTGTTGCCTCTTTTTAACGTAAGGTTATCTGCTGCGGCTGTTTGCCATCGGCCGCCACCGTTAGTTGTAAGCTGGTCGCGCCGGCCGGAACCAGGAAATAGTAGCTCACCTCTGTGCTGGTGTTTAGCGTCACTGCCTGTGCCCCGTTCACGTCATAACTGACGGCGAATGGTTCGCCGTCGGCTGAAACCTGGAACTGCTCAGAATAGATGCTGACGCCGCTTTGCCCGCCGGTGTTGGTGGCCTTCACCGTGACCATCACAAACAGTTTGCCTAACGGCACGTGAATGTAGTAACCGCCGGGCTGCGGCCCATCCAGCCATATGGAAGCGTCTATGACCTGGTAGAGGATGGATTCGTCGTATTTGTTCAGGCTGGTGGCTTCGCCGCCTGTTGTCAGCGGTTCCGGTTGGCCGGTGATGGTTTCCGCGCCGGTCAGGGCAATGGTTAGTGGTTCGGTATCTGCTTCGCTAAGGGTGAGGGTAGCGTTTTCCCATTGGGTGGTGGGCAGCACGTCCCCGCTAACGGCATACGCGCGGCTCTCGTTGATCTCCAGCGGGTCTACGCCCAACTGCTCCACGGCCGTACCATCGGCAAAGTTGATGCGAAACGTGCCATTGCTGATGTCTGCCTTGAAGCCGGACAGGTTTTTGCCTTCGATGTTTAGTTCGGCGCGGAACTGGTCGGCGGCGGTGTTCGGGTCAAGGGGGCTGCGGTTGGTAATACGGCCGTCCACTACCCTAAATTCCACCCCCGCATAGGTAAACGAACGGGGCAGCGTCGTCAGCGGCATGTCCGTAGGGGCGGCGGTTTCGGCAGTTGTTGCTTCGACGGTGGGGGCGGTTACGGCCGTGTTCCCCCCACCGGTCACCGGAAAGCCCAACAGATAGCGGGCCATTTCCACAGCCCCATCCCGGTTCGGCGCATCGCCCACGGCCGTGACAATCACCTTGTCATTCCCCACCCGCACCCACACCTGCTCCGCGTCCGGGCCGTTCACCACATACGCCTCATCCCCCAAACCGGCAATCGCCTCCG
Organism: Anaerolineae bacterium; assembly: GCA_019637635.1. Classification (GTDB taxonomy): domain Bacteria; phylum Chloroflexota; class Anaerolineae; order Promineifilales; family Promineifilaceae; genus CAADGU01. The sequence continues at coordinate 4,185 of JAHBVI010000157.1, read as the reverse complement.
CCCCGGCAAAACCGGTAAAAGCGTCGGGCGCGAGTACGGCGGCATAGGCAAAATAGGCGTTGCCATTCCCATCCTTGCCGCCATCCCACTGGCAGCCAGAAACAGTTGTGCCCTCGTAATAATCAAACGCCGCCGGGCTGCCGACCAGGTCGCGCCCCAAAATGTCGCTAACCCGGTCGGCCGGAATGAGAGCGCAAATATCACTGGCGTTTGAGACGGGTAACGGCACGGCCGTGTCCCCTTCCGCCGCCTCTTCTTCCCCCCCGCCACCGCCACACGCGGCCAATAAACTAAAAGACAACACCAACAAAAAGAACATCGTGATTCGTTTCATTTTCATCTCCCAGTGGGCAGTGCATCTGGCGGCGGAGGCTCATCCGGCACAAAGCCAGCAATGAAGCAGTGTACCTCCTCCCAGGATGCCGCATCCCAGGATGTAAAATCGTGGGTTTGCCGGTCAGGTAGATGAATAACCTGGCCGCGCCAGCCCCGGCTGCCCGTTTCCCGCGTCAGCCGGATGACAAACAGTTCCCACTGCACCGGTTGATAAGCCTGCGTCACCATTGCACCTCGTATTGATAAGATGGAGGGAAGAATAAATGGGGGGTGCTTCTAAAACTGCTTCTACCTATCCAGCAGAGTTCGCGCGCCCACGTGCGAACGAGCAGCACGAGGGCGTGCTGCTCTCCTCACCGCTCACTGCTCACCGCTCACCGCTCACTTCTCACACCTCATCTCCCCGCCGCAACCGTTCATACAGCAGGCGGGTTTCAGGGGATGGGGCAATGCCCAGTTCGTCTTGCAGCAATTGGCGCAAGGTCTGGTAATGGCGCATGGCCTGGCCCCGTTCCCCCCTACGGCCGTAACACCGCATCAACTCCCGGTGCGCCAGTTCCAAAAAGCTGTCCAGCGCCAATACCCGGCGAAAGGCGGTGATGGCCTGCTCATAAGTGGCAGCGGCCAGGTAAAGCTGTCCCAAGGCCAGCAGCGCGTTCAGGCACTCCTGGCGCAGCGCTTCCCCCCGTGTAATGGCCCAATCCCCCACCATCACATCGGCCAGAAAGTCGCCGCGCCACAGGCTGGCGGCTTTTTCTAAGGCGGCGATCACCTGCTCCCCATCAGTGGGCGCGACCCCACCCGTCTGGCGCAACGGCCGTACCGCCGCCAACAGCCGCTCAAATTCATGCAGATCACACCACAGATTGGCCGCCGGGTTGACCTGGTACGCGCCCTGGTTAAACTGCACCCAATCCGGCTGCCCAATCGCCCGCCGCAAATGGTACAGCGTGCGGTGAAACTCATTGCGCAACTGCTCTGATGACGCCTCCGGCCACAACGCCAGCCCAATTTGCGCCTTACTGGACGGTGGCTGCGCCAGCAGATAAAAGAACAGTTCCCGCGCTTTGTGGTACGTCCAATCGGCCGCCGTCAACGGCCGTCCCGCTACTACCACCTGCACCGGCCCCATCAAATAAATGTGCGCGGCTGGCTCCGGCAGGGCCGTCACCGCCAACTGCTCAGTCACGGCTGGCGGGGTGGGGGTGGGCACATACTCGGCCACCAGTTGCGCCCAATCGGCAGGCTCATCCGCTGTGAACGATGGCAGCATGGCGGCGATGGCGGCCAGGCGCGGCTGCTCTACCGGCGGCGTGGGGATGCCCAGGGCGGCGCGCCGGGCCTGCACGGCCGTCCACAACCCCACCGCCTTCAACCTGTCACCGGTTTGGGCCAGGAGCGCCGCCAGTTCGGTCACGGCCGTTAACGCTGCCGCGGGATACCCCGCCCGTTCCGCCTGTCGCCAGCCCGCCAACAGATGGGTTCGCGCTGACTCCATCTGACCGGCGGCGGCAGCCAGTCGCCCCAACCCGGTGTGGGCCAAGGCCAACCCTTTAGCCTGATCCAGTTCCGTGAACAGGTGCAGCGCCTCATCATAATGCCTCTGCGCCTCAGCCGGACGGCCGTCTACCAGCGCCACATCCCCCAACCCCGCCAGGGCAAAAGCCAGGCCGCCCGTTGTGCCCATTTGCCGGTGCAGTTCCCGCGCCTGTTGATAGTGGGCCGCGGCTACGGCCGTCTCCCCCTGGAAATAAGCGATCATGCCCAACGTCAGGTTTTCCTGCGCCACCGTATACCAATACTGCAACCTCTGGCTGCGTTCCAGATTGGCCTGGGACAATTCGAGCGCCGCAGCATAATTGCCACGCAGCGCCAGAATCTCGGCCAGATTGCCGCCGGTGCCCAGGCCGGGTAACCGGTGCTGCCGGGTCAACTGGAGCGCTTCCTGGTACAGGCTTTCGGCACGGCCGTACTCGCCCCGTTCGTGATACAGCAGGCCAAAGTTATGCAGCAACACGGTGTGCAAATAGGGGTCGGGCAGGGTGCGGACGACAGTCAATGCCTCGTCGTAACAGGCAATGGCCTGGGCCACATCGTGCTGCTCCTGCGCCACCAGCGCCATCAGGCTGAGGGCTTGCACAATGCCCGGCCGGTCGGCCGCCGCCCGGAAGATCGCCAGACTTTCCGCGCCCCGCCGCGCCGCGTGGGGCACATCCCACTGGCGCAGCGCCAGCCGCCCGGAGGCAAACAGCGCCCAGGCGCGTACCGTTTCCGGTACCTCACCCGGCAGGAGCAGTAGTTCTTCCAGCCAGGCGCGCCCTTCGCTGAGCGCGCCGCGCCCAAACCAGAAGCGAAACAGCGCCGCCGCCAGCCGCAAACCGGGTTCCGGCTGGTGGCTGGTAGCTGCCCAGCGCAGCGCGGCGCGAATCGCCGCATAATCGCTTTGCAGCCGCTCCAGCCAGAGCGCCTGCTGGCTGCCGATGAGCTGGGGCCGGGCCTGTTCGGCCAGGGCCACAGCCCAGGCGAGCAGGTGGTTTTGGGCGACGGCCGTTTCCCCGGCCAGTTCCAACTGTTCCCGCGCATATTGGCGCACCACTTCCAGCAGGCGAAAACGGCGCGGCGTTTCCGGTGGGGCAGCGACGGCCGTGAGCGCGGACACAGCCGTGAGGAGCGATTTATCCAGCAGGTCGGCCAGTACATTGAGCAGGTTTGGCTGTTCCGGCAGCACTGCTTCCGCCATTTCCACGCTAAACGGGCCGGTGAAAACGGCCAGCCGCCGCAATACCTGTTGTTCGGCGGCAGACAGCAGGTTGAAGCTCCATTCCATCATCCCCCGCAACGTCTGGTGGCGGGAAAGCTGGCCGGGCGACTGGCGGCTGAGCAGGGCAAAGGCGTCATCCAGGCGGGCAGCAATGTCGGCGGGGGGCAGCAGGGGTACACGGGCGGCAGCCAATTCAATGGCCAGGGGCAGCCCGTCTAAGCGCTGGCAAATGGCGGCCACGGCCGTCACATTCTGCTCTGTCAGGGCAAAACCGGGCAGTACGGCCGTAGCCCGCTCTACAAACAGGCGCACGGCGTCAAATTCGGCGGCCTGCGCTGCGGTCAGGGTTGCCGTTGGTTCTGGCAGCGCCAGGGGGGCGAGCGGCCATACCTTTTCCCCGTTCAGGCCGGTGGGGTAGAGGCTGGTGAGCAGCACGTGTAGGCGGGGGCAGCGTTGGCGCAGGTGGTGTACCAAAGCGGAAACGGCCGCCAGCAGGTGTTCACAATTGTCGAGAATGAGGAGGAGGTGACGGCCGTGACAAGACTCAACCAGCAAATCCAGCAGCGATTGGTCGCCCGGTTCACTTAATCCCAGCCGCGCCGCCAGCACGTGGGGCACGTAAGCGGCGTCCGTTACCGGGGCCAGATCACACCAGATCACGCCATCGGCAAAGGTGACGGCAAGTTCGGCGGCAGCGTGTAAGGCCAGGCGGGTTTTGCCACTGCCGGCGGGGCCGGTCAGCGTCAGCAGACGGCCGTGTGGCTGCTGCAAATAGGTAGTGATGGTCGCCATTTCTGACTGACGGCCGATCAAGGGTGTTGCTGGTGACGATAATTCTGGGGCCATTAAAAATTCGCGGTTCATGGCTCACAACTCCTGTGGGATTGTAACTGAATAACCGAGAAGAGGACAAAAGAACCAACGAAGGGTTTGTAGCCTTTTTGGTGACTATTGGTATAGTAAACCACGAGGACGGTACAAAAATGTGGCGAGTCTTCAGGAATTCAGGGGGTTGACAACCCGTGAAGCGTGAAACGTAAAACGTAACCAGAGAGACATCACGTTTTTCGTTTTACATTTTCAGCAGG
>JAHBVI010000156.1 GCA_019637635.1 Anaerolineae bacterium | reverse complement strand
CCTTCTGATTGTGGACCCGTCGGGCCATTGTTGGGGTTTTGCTGGCTTCTTGCGAAACACGTTTTATTCCACTACCTGTAACAATCTGGATATGGCGGTATCCATTGTGCAGCATCCCGATGCCAGTGTTGGGCAAAAGGTGGCGGCCGGAGCTTATATTGCCGGTGAGGCTGTGGCCCATACGGTAGCCGTTGGCGGATCTGTAGTTGCTGGTGTGGGGTGCTTGACTGGTGCAGGTACGGCGATTTGTGCGGGTGCGGGGACTGCTGTGACGGCTACTTCCGCCGATGGAGATCCAACAAATGAAGCGGCCGCGGTTGCGAATGGCGTATCGAATGTGGTTCAGGCCGTGTCGTCCGATGGCGACCCTTTTAACGAGGCTCAAACAGCGTTGAGCATCACAAATAAACTGCAAGGATATTTGTTAAACTTGAGTCATTCCGAGGGTGGCTCAAAAGCAAGGTGGTTTAAAGAAGCGTTGGGATTTACTCAGGAAAATCAGACGGATCTTGCAAAACAAATCATCTTTAACGAATCAACAGCCATACAAACAGCAATAACTGAATATGGAACGAAATATAACCAAGTAATTACAATTACTGGTGCAAATGGGAAGGTAATAGACGTGACATTTGGGTGGATTAGAAATAATGATGGGATTATTCGATTGGTCACAGCTATCCCAACAAAGCAATAGCGAGGGAAAATGTTTGCTTTATATGAAATTGTTCAGTTAAAAAAACAAATAACCAAAGATTTACCCATGGGTGCTAAAGGAACTATACTCATTATATACGATGAGCCTCCATTACCTCTGGCTTATGAGGTGGAATTTCTTGATGATCATGGTGATACATTAGCTATATTAACCCTAACAGAAAAAGATATTAAGAAGATAGATTCATGATATTTACCCCTCTGCTGTGGCACGGTCTTCCTGGGCCGGTGTGGCAGGTGTCCCCATCGCGCCACAATCGCTTGCCCGTCACCAGCCAGTTTGCCAGCGTCGGGTGTTTGTTTTTCGCCCGGCATGGCTCGCTGGGGCCTGTTTTTGTGCATTTTGGCTCTTTAACATCCTGGTTCATCGGCGGGCGGGTTTGCGGCTTGGCGCACCAACACCAGCCACGTCAGTTTTGACAATATCCGGGTGACGGGCAGCCCGGCCAGCTACAACACCCTGGTTTATCTGCACGGCGACCATCTCGGCAGCATTGGCGCAGTGACCAACAGCAGCGGGGCATTGCTGGACATGACCCGCTTCTACCCGTTTGGCGGCTACCGGGGCAGCGACCCGGCCTTCCTGACGGAACGCGCCTTCACCGGCCACAAAGCCAACAACACCAGCAGCAACGACCTGGGGCTGATATACATGAATGCGCGGTATTATGTGGGGTCAATCGGTAGGTTTGCCAGCGCAGATACCTTGGTACCCGACCCCACCGGCCAACGACAATTAGAATTACCCACTGACGACAATTAGAAATGCCCATTTAGGCGTCAACGTAACTGCGGCTACACTCCTGACATTTATGTGAGGAGTAAGACCATGACAGCTACGGATGCACAAGTGAGGATTGCTATGCGTGAACGAAAGAAGGGTAAGAATCAGGAACAGGCGGCGGCCAAAGCCAATCTGCGCAGCCGCAAAACAGTCAGCAAATACGAGCAGTCGGGTTTGCTGCCCAGTCAACAAGAGAAGGCGCGGACGTACCGCACCCGGCCGGATGCTTTTGCCGATGAGTGGCCCATTATAGAGAAAATGCTGAGCGCGGCCCCGGAGTTGGAAGCCAAGACATTGTTCGACTGGCTGTGTGAACAGCAGCCGGGCCAGTACCAGGAGGGTCAACTACGCACTTTGCAAAGGCGTATCACCACCTGGCGGGCGCTGAATCAGGCGCAAACGGCCAGTCTGGACCAGGTGCGCGAGCCAGGCGAGATGATGCAGTTGGATGGCACCTGGATGACTGAGCTAGAGGTGACGATAGCGGGGCAACCGTTCAAACACATGCTCATCCACAGCGTGCGGCGTCAAGAGGTAGCCAATACGGTTCATGGGATCAGGGTGGGGCGGATGGGGGCGAAGGAGTGGCGGTGGTGGGGACAGGGGCCATGTTGGGCCAGGGCGGCCAGGTGATTGGCCGTGCCATACCCCTTGTGCCGGGCAAAACCGTAGGCGGGGTAGGCGGCGTCCAGTTCCACCATTAGCCAGTCGCGGGTGACTTTGGCCAGGATGGAAGCGGCGGCAATGCTCAAACTGTGGGCGTCGCCGCGAATGATGGCTTGCTGCGGCAGGTTCAGCGTGGGCAGGCGGATGTTGCCGTCAATGAGCAGGTGTTGGGCGGGCAGGGGGAGTTGGGTCACGGCCGTACTCATCGCCCGTTTGGTGGCCGGCAAAATGCCAATTTCGTCAATGACTTCGGCCGGTTCCAGGGCGATGGCGTAGGATGATGCGTGATGCGTGATGCGTGAGAAGAGGCGTTCGCGGGCCAGGGGGGTGAGTTGTTTGGAGTCGTTGACTTCGGCCAGTTGCGCCAGGGCGTCGGGATTATCCAGCGGCAGCATGACGGCGGCGGCCACGACGGGGCCGGCCAATGCCCCCCGCCCGGCTTCGTCTATCCCGGCGATGTAGAGGGGGCCATGTTGCTGGCGGACGGCCGTTTCAATGCTCAGGTCTGCCACAAGAGGGGAAAAGATTGGGAGATTGAGAGATGAGGAGATTGGACAATCTCTCAATCTCCTCATCTTCCAATCATCTACATTTGTTTTGCTTGCGTCGGTTTTACGTCATTCAGCGCCGGTTCCGGCCGTTTGTAAGCGCCTGTCCACAGGTTCCAGCGCACTTTGAGGGCTTCGATGAGGGATTTAACGTAGCCGGAAAAGGTGACGTGGGTGTTGGGTTCGTCTACCCAGTTGGCGCCTAAAATGTGAATTTTGTAACCAAAGTGACGGGCCAACGCCAACACTTCAATATCAAAGAGCCAGCCGTTGATCTGGGCCACGCCAAAAATCTCCTGGGCGGCCTGGGCGCGGAACGCCTTGAAGCCGCACTGAGTATCCCAAATGCCGGGCACGGCGATGATCTGGATGAACAGATTACCGGCGTCGCCCATCAACCGTTTGTGTTTAGGTTGGGGGGTGGTCTGTTGGGCGTCGGCGGCGTCTTTTTTGTCGCGGGAGCAAATGACCACGTGTTCACCCTGGTCAAAGAGGGGTTTCATGCGGTCGAAGTGGTGCATATCGGTGGAGTTATCGGCGTCGGTGAAGAGGCGAATTTCGCCCCTGGCGGCTAACATGCCTTCGCGCACGGTGTATCCTTTGCCCCGGTTTTGTGGCCGATCAATCCAGCGAATGTTCTCCTTGCCGGCGGCAAAGGCGGCCACGACGCCTGCGGTGTTGTCGCGGCAGCCGTCCAGGACGATGAGTAGTTCCCAGGGATAGGATTGGGCGGTGAGGTAGGCGTGTACGGCCGTCAGCGTTTTACCGATCCGTTCTTCTTCATTATAAGCCGGGATAATCACCGACAAATACGGTTTCATTTCTTCTTTGTTCTCCATGAGCAGTTACCGGAGAGGAATGTTACCTGTGGCGGGGGGTATCGTCAACGGGCGTTAAGACGGCCGTTAGGGAATCGTCGTCCAGGCGGCGGATTGCCTGCATCTGTTGGCGTTTGGGCCACATTTTGTGAATGCCCCACAGCCCGGCCAACTGCCCACGCAGCCGGGCGCGGGACGCTTCCCCCCGCCAGGCGCGGAGGGCGGCGAAGGTGATGCGTAATTGGGCTTTTACGATCAGGGGCCAGCAAGTGCGTAGTTGGGTAATGGGGTAATTCTTCCAAATAAGATAGAGGAAGTTACGGCCGTCGTAATAACTGCCGGTGACGCTGCCGCCGGTGGCTTTGAGTTTGTGGTAGACGACGGCCGTAGGCACATACAGCACCCGCCACCCGGCCAGATTGATGCGCCAGCCCAGATCTACATCTTCGCAGGAGAAGAAGAAATCATCGTCCAGGAAACCCACCGTTTCCAGCACGTTGCGCCGGTATGCGGCTGCGCCGCCGCAGGCGCTAAAGACGTATTCCTCCCGGTCAAACTGCCCTTCGTCCTTTTGCCAGACGCCGCGATTGCCGGGGAGGCCGTCTACGCGGTAATAATCCCCGGCGGTGTGAATGTGGTCGCGCCGGTCAAAGAGCAGCATTTTGCTGGCGACACTGCCCACTTCGGGGTGTTCGCTGAAGGCGCGGATGATTTCGGATAGCCAGTGGGGATGTACGGCCGTGTCGTTATTGAGCAAAATGATGATCTCTCCCTGCGCCGCTGCCCACCCGGCATTACACGCCCCGGTAAAACCTCGGTTTTCACCCAATTCGATCAGCTTCACTTCCGGGTACTGTGCGCGCACAAATTCTTGGGTGCCATCGGTTGAACCATTGTCCACCAGGATGATTTCAAACTCCTGGCAGCTTTGCTGGCGCAGGGAGTCAAAGCAGTCGGGGAGGTGGTGACGGCCGTTGAAGTGGGGAATGATAATGGAGGCGACTGGCATGGAATGGGGAGATCGGAGATTAGAGATTGGAGATTAACCCAATCTCCAATCTCTAATCTCTAATCTCCAATCTCAAAAATATCCAGAATAAAAGCGTACTCAAGGGCGGTGTCTTTGAGGTAGTCGTAACGGCCGGAGGAGGAGAAGTGCCCGGCGCCCATGAAGGTTTTGAGCAGCAGGTGATTGTTGTCTGTTTTGAGGGCGCGCAGTTTGGCGGCCCATTTGGCCGGTTCCCAATACTGCACACGGGGGTCATTCAGCCCACAGGTGATGAGCAGGTGGGGATAAGCCTGGGCGGTGGTGTTGTCGTAGGGGGAATAGGAGAGCATATAGTCGAAATACTCTTTGATTTTGGGATTGCCCCACTCGTCAAATTCGCCGGTGGTCAGGGGGATGGATTCATCCAGCATGGTCGTTACTACATCCACAAAGGGGACACCGGCTACCACTGCTTTGAACAGGTCGGGGCGCATGACGGTAACGGCCCCCATCAGCAGGCCGCCGGCGCTGCGCCCCATAATCGCCAGCCGGTCGGCGCTGGTGTAGTTTTGGGCGATCAGGTGTTCGGCGCAGGCGATGAAGTCGGTGAAGCTGTTTTTCTTGTGCAGCCATTTGCCCTGGTCATACCAGTGGCGGCCCATTTCCTGCCCGCCGCGAATGTGGGCGATGGCGTAAACAAAGCCGCGATCAATCAGGCACAGTCGTTTCTGGTCGAAGCGGGGTTCCATGTTTGCGCCATAAGAGCCATAAGCGTATAGCAGGCAGGGTGTACGGCCGTCCCGTTCCACCCCCTGGCGATATACCAACGAGATGGGAATTTGTGTGCCGTCTTGAGCCGTGGCCCATATCCGCTCTGTCACATAATTGCGGGCATCATAGCCGCCCAAGACCGGCAGTTGTTTTTTGAACTCCCAGGTCAGGCTGTCCATGTCCAGGTCATAGGTGGTGTCGGCGGTGGTCAGGGATTGGTAGATGAAGCGCAGTTTGTTGGTGGCCGATTCGGGGTTATCGGCGCGGGTGTAGCTGTAGACGGGTTCGGGGAAGAGCAGTTCGTGGGTTTGTCCGTCGGCGAAACGGTGAATTTGCAGGGTGCGCAGGCCATGGGCACGGCCGTAGACCACCAGATGCCCGTCAAACATATCCAACGTCTCAATAAACCGCTCCGGGTTGTGGGGGATGAACTCTTGCCAGTTTGATTTTTCCGGCTGACTGGCTGGCGCAGCCATCACCTTAAAATTGGGCGCGTTTTCGTTGGTATGGATGTAAAAATGATCCTGACGGTGGAACAGGAAGTATTGCACCCGCTCCTGCCGGGGCTGGAAACAGTGGAATGTGCCCAAAGGGGTGTTGGCATCCAGGATATGCTCCTCGCTGGCTTCCAGGCTAAAAATGATCAGCAACAAATACGTTTTGTCTTTGGTTTTGCTGACCATCACATTGAACAGGTTGTCATCTTCCTGGTAAATGACCGGGTCGGCAGCGGCATCTGTGCCCAACGTGTGGCGGCGCAACTGGTAATTGCGCCACTCCTCATTTTGCACGGTGTAAAAAACGGTCTGGTTGTCATTGGCCCACTCCACTGTGTAGCTGGTATTGGGGATTAGATCGGGCAGCAGTTCACCTGTTTCCAGATTCTTAAACTGCATGGTATACCGTTCGCCGCCGGTTGTGTCGGTGGAGTAAGCCAGGATTTTCTGGTCGGGGCTGGGTTTGAATACGCCCATTTTGAAGTAGGGCTGGCCTGCGGCGAGGGCGTTTTCATCAATGAGAATCTCTTCGGGCGCGTCCAGGCTGCCCACTTTGCGGCAGTGGATTTCGTATTGCAAACCGGCTTCGGTGCGGGTGTAGTAATAATTGTTACCCAGCCGCACGGGTACGGTGCTGTCGGTCTCTTGAATCCGGCCGACCATTTCCCGATACAGCTTTTCTTGCAGCGGTTGGGTGTGGGCCATCACGGCCTGCATGTAGGCGTTTTCGGCTTCTAAGTAGGCCAGCACCTCCGGGTTGTCCCGTTCGCGCAGCCAGAAGTAGTTGTCAATGCGGGTACGGCCGTGCAGCGTGAGTTCATGTGGGCGAATGGCGGCCTGGGGTGGGGTTGGTGGGGTCACTTTACTGGTCTCCTGAAATGTTTGACGCAAAGATGCAAAAGGGCAAAGAGGTAGAAAAAGATAAACCTTTGCCTTGTTCGGGGAGTTTAGCCGGGTGGTGAGGTTGGGGCAAACGGAGACAGGCGTTCATTGACCGAGAAACCACCCTCTTTCCTCCTTTGTTTTCCTTCGGTGACAGTTAGCGCATAAAACCTGACACTTGCCAATCTCTTGTAAAATAGTCCCATCAGAGTAACCGGCGCTGGCCATATCCGTGATGTTCATTTTCTTGTTTCCCCTTATATGGTCAAATTCCAACACAGCCGGATCAGACTCCCCGCATACCTCACAGGGATGGGAGGTTAAATAATCCCACACTAACTGGCGAGCTTCCCCAACACGTTTTCTTTTTTGATTCATGGCTCTCTGTTTGTGGGTTTCTTTGTTATTTTGGTACCAGCGTTGACGTTGTATTTTCTGACAGCTCTTGCAGGTACCCCACCTCTTTTTCTGGGACTTGTTCCGCCAATAAAACTCAGCCTCAGGTTTTGTTTCACCGCAGGTTGCACATTGCTTCATATTCCTACCTCGACAGACAAAACCTGTGTCAGCGCCATTCAGGGTAAAAAAAACCCTATACCTTTTGAAGATATAGGGCCTGGAGGGGTTTATCCCCGAATGGTAGTGGGTCATGCAAGATTCGAACTTGCGACCAATGGATTAAAAGTCCACTGCTCTGCCAGCTGAGCTAATGACCCAATGCGGGCGGATTATAACCATGCGTGACCCGTGAGGCAACCGTAATCCGTAAACCGTAAACCGTAAACCGTAAACGGATCACGGATAACGGATCACGGATCACGGATTCCAATACTTCGTAAACAGCGGCGGTTCTGGTTCGCCGGGGTAGGGGTCCTCGCCGCGATTCTTTTTGAGGGTGAAAACCAGAAATTCGCCAAAGATGGCGATGGCCGCCGCCGCAATTAAAAAGCCCAACGTGCCCATCACGGCCGCAAACACCATTAGCCCGATGAGAATGAGCCAGATCGGTATCTTCACCGATTTAGAATAGACACGGGCGTCTACAAAGTAATAGGCAATACCCGAAGCCACCATAAAAATGATCATCATCACAAAGGCAAACACCAGCGGCCCCATAGCAAATTTGCTGGTGCCGCTGATCAGGGCAATGATGAAAACGAGAATGGTGGAGATATACCCACCAACCTGGGGGATGAAGTTTGGTACGCCGACGATAAACCCTTTAATCAGTGGGTCAGAGACGCCAGCCAGGCTAAACATGGCCCAGGCCAGCAGCCAATAAAACAGCACCACCAGCAGGGAACCAAAGAAAAAATTCGCCAACAGCGTATCACTGCGCTGGATAAGGATGGCGTATTCACGGCGCGAATTTTCGGGGAACAATTTGCCGATGCCGCCAATGGTCGTGGGCATTTCCAGCAAGAAAAAGAGCAAAATGGTGACGATGATGGCAAATTGCCCCATGAGGTCGGCGGCGCTGGTAAGCAACTGCCCCAACCCGTTCACAATCCCGGCCGGGCCGCCAAATACCTGCGTAATCACAAAATTCCTGGCCATGCGTTGCAGGGGAGCGATGAGAAAACCCAGGTCAATGGGGCCAAGATTCAGCGACTCCGGCGGGGCCGGCATGTTGGCGTTGAGATAGGCTTGTAGTTCTTGCAGCATGGTAATGGCTACGGAAATAACCGCACCCGTCAGGGCCACAAAAGCCCATATGGACAATATCAAAAAGAGGAAAAAGACGAGAAAGACGGAGATGGAGTAACGCAGCTTGAACCGCCGGTGCAAAAAGTTGATGGGGTAACGCAGCACAAATGCCAGCAGTAAAATAATGAGCAAGGTGGTGATGACCGGTTTGAAAAATACAAAAATGACGGGCACGAGCAAAACCAGCACCAGACCGGCCAACTGTTTTTGCCAATCGGGCCAGACGGTAGATGAACCTTCTTGCGCGGAATGGGGATCTCCTGACATGGTTTTTCCTCCTGTTTTGTGCATGAGCAGACGGCCGTGATTGTACCAGATTTGTGTGGTAGTCCGAAGTCCGAAGTTCAAAGTTCGACTGTGGGTTTGGCCCCCTAAATGCCGGTAATGAAAAAGCGGGGCATGAGGAAAAACATAAACAGGTTTACAAATCCCCACACCCATTGGGCGCGGTTGCTGTCGTCGCCGCGCAGCATGGCCACGTAAACAAAGGGCAGAAAAACCAGCACAAACGCCCCGTATAGCACATGCACATCAAAACGAGCCATGTTGACGTTACGGCCGTTCAGCCACAACACCCCCCCCAGCACAATGTTCACCAACAGCAGAATCTGCGCCACCACCAGCGCTCCGCCATAACTGCTGCCCACGCTTTGCCCGCGCGCCGCCCGGTAAAACCCCCAAACCCCTAATACCAAAAAATAGAGCATGGCTGTATTGGAAAATCCTTGATGAATGGTATATACCGCGTCCATAAAACGTTCTCCTCTTTGTGAATGATCAATTGTCAACGGTCAACGACCAATCGTCAATGAAAACATGACAATTGACCATTAACCATTGACCATTGAATCGGCTACAATCCGCCGTTTATGGAACAACCACAACCTGGCGAAGCGTTTGAACGCGCTTTAGATTATCTCTACAGTTTTTTCAACTTTGAGCAGCCGGCGGAAGACCGGTACGCGACGGCCAAAATTGATATTTTCCGCCCCCGGCAGTTATTGGCCCGCCTGGGCGACCCCCAAAATCGTTACCCGGCCATCCACATTGCCGGTACAAAGGGCAAGGGCAGTGTGGCCGCCATGTGCGCCTTTAGCCTGCGGGCGGCAGGTTACCGGGTGGGGCTGTACACCTCGCCTCACTTACAAGAGTTCCGCGAACGCATTCGCATCCTGACACCGGATGATTTCGACGGCCGTATATCCCCCGCCGCCTTTGTCCACCACATTGAGCAACTGAAACCGGCCGTCGCCGCCACACCGGGCACCACCTGGTTTGAAATCCTCACGGCCGTTGCCTTTCTCCATTTTGCCCAGGAACAGATAGATGTAGCCGTGTTGGAAGTGGGCATGGGCGGTCGGCTGGACGCCACCAACGTCGTTACCCCCCTCGTCTCCGTCATCACCAGCCTCAGCCTGGATCATATGAAGTATCTGGGCGATACCCTGGCAGAAATCGCCTTTGAAAAAGGGGGCATCATCAAACCGGGTGTACCCGTCGTCAGCGCCAGCCAACAACCGGAGGCGCTGGCGGTGCTGCAACAACTGGCGGCCGAACGGCAAGCGCCGTTGAGTGTAATTGGGCAAAACTGGCAGTATGCCGGGCATACGGCCCCATCCTCTGCAAACGAACAAACGCTGACCATCACCCACTCCCCCGACCCCGCCTTTGTGCCTGACGGCACTATCTTCCCCCTCGCGCTCTCTGGCGAATTTCAGTTGGAGAACGCGACATTGGCGTTGGCCGCGTTGCAGGTGGCACGGCCGTCCTTCCCCCACCTCACCCTGGATGCCTGCCGGGCCGGTCTGGCCGGCGTGGTCTGGCCCGGTCGTTTGCAAATTTTGCACCAGTCACCGGACGCACCCACCTTGCTGGCCGACTGCGCCCACAACCCGGACTCGGCGCAAAAGTTGAGTTATGAACTGAGGCGTCATTGCCGCTACGGCCGTCTCTGGTTCATCTTCGGCAGCGCCCGCGACAAAGATTTCCGGCAGGAATTGAGCCTCTTGCTGCCCACCGCCAGCGGCATGATTACCACCACCGTCAACCACCCCCGTTCGGCTACCCCCGAAGAACTGGCCACATTAGCCGAAGAATTAGGCACAAATGCGTATCCGGCAGCGGACATGGATACGGCCGTGACCCTGGCCTGGTCCCTCGCCGCCCCCGGCGATCTCATCTGCGTCACCGGCTCCATCTACATCGTCGGTGATTTGCTTAATCGTTGGGAAAGTCTAAAATCCCAACTCATAAGCCCAGTGTCATTCCGAACGGAGTCTGCGGAGTGAGGAATCTCAGGACTATTATCTGGAGATTCCTCGGAAGACCTCGGAATGACCTGTTTTCATAAACACCTGAACACTTAAACACTTGAACACTTGAACACTTGAACACTTATCTATGGATACTGACGACGATTTCGACTTTGACTTTGACCAATACCCCAACTTCCTGGACGCCATGCCCGGCATGAGCGGCGACCTCTTTCCCGATAAAGAGCTAGAGGAAGACGAAGAAGGGTTCATCGAATTTGCTTTCCTGCCACTGCGGGACATTGTGCTGTTTCCGCAAATGGTCATGCCCCTGTTCATTGGCCGCGAACGCTCACTGGAAGCGGTGCGTGCGGCCGTCGCCAACGACGAAAACCTCATCGTCGCCACCCAGCGCAACAGCGACGTACTCGACCCCAGCCTCAGCGACATGTACGCCATCGGCACTGAGATCACCATTGGCAAGGCGCTGCGAATGCCGGACAACAGCACCAGCGTCCTGGCCCAGGGGCGGCGGCGGGTGGAAATTGTGGAGTTCACCCAATGGGAGCCGTATATCCGCGCCCGCGCCCGCCCCGTCCACGAACCAATGGATTGGGACCGCAACACCGAAGCCCTGATGCGCGCCGTCATCACCCTGTTTGAAAAGATGGTGTCGCTCAACCGCAGCATGCCCGAAGATGCCTACACCTTCGCCATCAACATTGACGAACCGGGCTGGCTGGCCGACTTCATCGCCTCTACCCTCAACGTGCCCGTTGATGTGCGTCAGGACATCCTGGAAACGTTAGACGCCAACGAGCGGCTGCAAAAAGTGAGCATTGTCGTTGCCAAAGAATTGGATGTGCTGGAACTGGAAAACCAGATTCATTCCAAAGTTCAGCAAGAGGTAGACAAGTCACAGCGAGAACATTTCTTGCGCGAACAAATGCGCGTCATCCAGGGTGAATTGGGCGAAGCGGACATCTTCGCCCAGGAGATCGGCGAAGTGCGCGAACTGGCCGAGAAAAAGGCGCTGCCCGCCGAAGTCCGCGCCAAAGTGGACAAGGAAATCGCCCGCCTCAACGCCATGCCGCCCATGTCGCCCGAAGTAGGCATCATTCGCACCTACATTGACTGGATACTGGCGCTGCCCTGGGAAGAAACCACCACCGACAATCTGGACGTGGCCCACGCCGCCCGTGTGTTGGACGGTGACCATTACGGATTGGATCGGGTGAAAGACCGCATCCTGGAATACATTGCCGTCAAAAAAATTGCGCCGGAGACCATGCGCAGCCCCATCCTCTGTTTTGTGGGGCCGCCGGGAACAGGCAAGACCAGTATCGGCCGTTCCATTGCTACCTCCCTCGGCCGGGAATTTGTGCGCATTAGCCTGGGCGGGGTGCGCGACGAAGCAGAAATTCGCGGCCACCGCCGCACCTACATTGGCGCCCTACCGGGGCGCATCATCCAGGCCATGCGCCGCGCCGGCACCAAAAACCCCCTGTTTATGCTGGACGAAATTGATAAGCTGGGCAATGATTTCCGCGGCGACCCCTCGTCGGCGTTGCTGGAAGTGCTGGACCCGGAGCAAAATTTCTCTTTTTCGGATCATTATCTTGATCTCGATTTTGACCTTTCCCAGGTCATGTTCGTGACCACCGCCAACTATCTGGACGCCATCCCCCACGCCCTGCAAGACCGCATGGAGGTGATTGAGTTTCCCGGCTATCTGGAAGAAGAGAAAATGGAGATTTGCCGCCAATTTCTGGCGCGCCGCCAGTTAGAAGCGCATGGGCTGGACAAATTTGGCATCCGCTTTGAAGATGAGGCGCTAAAGACCATTATCCGCCGGTATACGCTGGAGGCCGGGGTGCGTAATCTGGAGCGGGAAATTGCCAATGTCTGCCGCAAGGTTGCCCGCGACGTGGCCGAGGAACGTAAATTCACGCGGCGGATCACGGCGCGCAAAGTGGCGGAACTGCTCGGCCCACCCCGTTTCTCCGAAGAAGCGTTGCAAGAGGAAGACCAGGTGGGCGTGGCTACAGGAGCAGCGTGGACGGCCGTCGGCGGCGACATCATGTTCATCGAAGTCAATCTCATGCCCGGCAAGGGGGGGATGCAGCTCACCGGGCAGTTGGGTGAGGTGATGCAAGAGAGCGCCCAGGCCGCCCTGACCTATGCCCGCAGCATGGCCGAAGCACTGGGCATAGACCCCAAACGCTTTGAAGAGACAGACATTCATCTGCACGTGCCCGAAGGGGCGGTGCCCAAAGATGGCCCCTCGGCGGGCGTGGCTTTAGCCACCGCAATCATTTCTGCCTTCACCGACCGCCCCATCTTCCGCGAGGTGAGCATGACCGGGGAGATAACGCTGCGGGGCCGGGTGCTGCCGGTCGGCGGCGTGCGTGAAAAGGCATTGGCCGCCCGCCGCGCCGGGATTAAAACCTTTATCCTGCCCCAGAAAAATGAATCTGACCTGGAAAACATCCCCAAAAAGCTGCGCCAGGATTTGAACTTTGTGTTTGTGACCCGCATGAGCGAGGTGTTGGGCGTGGCTCTGCACACCCAACCACGCATCAGGAAACGGCCGTCGCCCCTCAAAAAAACATTGCCCACCATCGCCCCCCCGACGGCGCCGCCGGCCTGATGGGGTGAGCGGGTGAAGGGGTGTTGAGGTGAAGGGGTGAAGGGGTGATTGAACTGCTTTCTAACGCGCTTCAGCGCGTTTTCCGTATCAGCCTGGGGATTGCCTCCCCAGGCGCGCCATCCCCAGGCACGCCCGCCAGACCTGTCAAGTTTTTTGGTCTGTCGGTTTTTCTCCTGCTGTTAACCGCCTGCCAGCCAACGGCCGTTGACCCCACCCCCACCCGCCAAAACCTGCTGGCCGCGCCCATGAATCCAGACGCGCTGGCGGCGCAAATCCCGGCCCTGGCCACGCGCCGGGCAGATGTGGCCGCGGCGCTGCAAGCCAGCCCCCCCGTGCTCACGCTGGCCGGGCTGGAAGGGGAAGCGGCGCAGGCGCAAACGCTGGCGCTGCAAAACGCGGACTTTCTGGCGTATGTGGCCGATTTTGCCACCGGCGCGCCGCTGCGTTCCGAGATGATGGCGGTACGGCCATCTCTCCCCTCCGACCAACCCGCCAACACTACCTGCACCCCCGACCACTGTTACCGGGTGGAACTGTATAACTATGCCCTGAACACAACCACGGTGGCGCTGGTGGATACGGCCGTCGGGCAGGTCATATCCGTCTCCCATCTGGACAACGTGCAGCCGGAAATCCCGCCCACCCTGGCCGACCTGGCCGTGCAGATCGCCCGCCACGCCCCGGAGGTAATCGCCGCCCTGGGCGGAATTGAGGCCGATGCTGTGATGCCCAACGTCAAGACCGCCCTCAACGGCAGCCAGTGTGAACGGTCGCAGCATTTGTGCGTGGCTCCCACCTTCCTCCTGGGCGACCAGGCGTTGTGGGCCATTGTGGATTTGACCGATGAGCGGCTGGTGGGCATTCGCTGGACGGATTTGGGCGTTAGTGGCACACCCGCCGTCATAACTGAACGCAGCCTGCAAAATGAGATCGTTTACGAAACCTATTGCAAACAAAGCCAGACGCTGACGCAGGAGGATTGGACGATGGATTTCATCCTCACCGGCTCTGATGGCCTCAAACTGACCGATGTTACATATCAGGGTCGCCCGGTGCTGAATAGCGCCACCGTGGTAGACTGGCACGTCAGCTATTCACGGCAGGATGGGTTTGGTTACAATGACGCCATTGGCTGCCCCATTTTTAGCGCGGCCACGGTGCTGGCCTTTGACGGGCCGAAGCTGGCAGAGATTGTGGAGAACGGAGCGGTGACCGGCTTTGCCCTCGTCCAGGATTTCCGCAGCCCGGATTGGCCCATCCCCTGTAATTACCGGTATGAACAGCGGTATGAGTTTTATGGGGACGGCCGTTTTCGCATCCTGGCGGTGAATCATGGCCGGGGCTGCGGCGATGATGGCACGTATCGCCCCGTGCTGCGACTGGATGTGGTCGGCAGCAGCGAGGGTACGGCCGATAACTTTGCCACCTGGGACGGGCAAAATTGGCAGCCCTGGACGGCCGAAGGCTGGCAGCAGATAAACAATACCACCCCGGCTACACCTGACGGGGCGCAGTTCCAACTGACGGGGGCGGACGGCCGTGGTTTTGCCATCCAGTCCCTGCGCAGCCAACGCGGCGACCCGGCCTACCTGTATCTGGTCCGCACCAGCGCCAGCCATGACGAAGGCAAAACCGACCTGCCCAGCCTGGGTTCTTGCTGCAATACCGATTACCAGCAGGGGCCGGAGCAGTTTATCACCCCGCCCGAACCCACCGCCGGGCAAGACCTGGTGCTCTGGTTTGTGCCCGAATTGCAGAATGACGCCACCCCCGGCCAGGAGTATTGTTGGGCCGACACCGTCATTGAAAATGGCGTGCCCGTGGCCCGCTCCTGGCCCTGTTATGCCGGGCTGTTTTTCAGCCCCACTCCCTGAAATGCTGGGAGATCTATCCATGAAAAAGCTGTCGCTTCCCTTTGATGAAACAATCCTACTGTTGGTACAAACGGTCATTCCGACGAGTCTTCGAGGAGGAATCCCCCTAAACTTTCAGGCACGCGGGATTCCTCACTCCGAAGACTCCGTTCGGAATGACAGTTGTCAGGTTAAGCATGAAAAAGAGCTTCATGCGTGTGAATACCGGATTTTTTCTATTTGCAGACTGGCTGTGTGCCTGATGTTGGTATGGTTTATAGCAGCTTGTAGAGCGAAGGAAACAGCGACTGTACTGCCGGAAGGGTATACTGTTGGTCCCACCGACCAGTGCCACGCCACGCCGCAATTTATCCATACGCTGAATTTTGAGCGGCCGGTGATAGATACCACCCAGGAATTTGCCGTGGGTGTG
>JAHBVI010000155.1 GCA_019637635.1 Anaerolineae bacterium | reverse complement strand
AAAGCAACCCCTGTAGGACGCTTGCTGTGGGGCGCGGTGGGGTGGGGGAGGGGGAGTTGGTTAAAAATTGAGAAACGGCCGTCTCCGCGCGAATTTGGCGGGTTTTAGAGAACGGGTGTTCGCATCATTTTAGCGCCTTACTGTTATGGCGGTCTATCAGTGGGTTGTAGTGATTTCAAACGGATGATTGTCATGGTATGAGCGTATTAAAGGGCATACGTTTTTGATTGCTCTGTACAGTTTACGCACGTTTGAACGGGTTGAATCAGCTGGATACGAACGAGAGATGGTCGTTTTATAAGGCAGGTATGCGATTGAAACCTTCTTGAGACAAAACAGCTCCTGCACATTTTCAGTATCGGCGACCTAGGCAATTTTTTCTGGCCTTACACCAGTTGGTACGGGCTGTGAAGGAGGGGAGCAACACGGCCGTAATCCTGTTGTACCTCGGCATGAAGTTATTAGAGATATAGTAGTTCATTTTGGCGATTACGGGAAACCTGGTCATAAGAACATGAGAATGATTGGTTCAACCGAACTGGGGAGGGTAAATCATCGTCCAGAGATCATTTGGGCAGATAACAGGACATCAACATCGGTGATCACCCCACAGATGTTGCGCATAGTCCTGCAATCCGCATCTTCTAGAACACTACAACATGCAATTGACATCGGAGTATTCGAGGATACCAGTGACTTTGGAGTCATGCTCAAACCGACATCAAGTTGCTGGTTGCAGGAAGCTATTTTAGGTGGATTTGCAGAATGCACCAATTAGTGGTATTTGTTGGTTGAATGGCGGCATGGGGATGGCGGGTAGTCCATCAACAAGAAAACCTACAACGAACCCAATCAATCTTATTGGAAACCACTTTAATATGAGGCAGAGGCCCTAATTATTATGCACCTCGTTTTAAGGTCAGAGTAAAAACCATGCTGTCCAGCAGTCTTGGTTATCGGTTTCTTCATTGCTGGGCCAGGGGGAAAGAAAACATGGGAGATAAGATTCGGGTTGTCATCGTAGACGATCATCCGATTGTTCAAGATGCCATTGAAAACAAACTGACCGGTAGAGACAATATCGAACTGGTTGGCAAAGGGAATACGGGCGAAGATGTGATACGGTTTGTGGAGGAACACCGACCCGATATTCTCATTCTCGATCTACGTTTGCCTCAAAGCGCCACAGACAATCACTCCTACTTCCAGGCCATACCCACCATCCACGAAATAACAGAAAAATATCCCAACACGAGAATCATTATCCTGACCTCCTACCTTGTTCCCGCTTTAGTCCAGGAAACGATCCGTAGAAAAGTGCGGGGATATTTGCTAAAACGGGACAAGCTATCACGCAATTTGCTTGAGGCGATTGAGACGGTGATGATGGGCAGTTTGTATTTCTCAGAAACCGTCGCCGAAAAGTTAATGGACGGTATCGATCCTGCGCCAGAAAATCAGGTGAGTTTAAGTCCAAGACAACTAGAGGCTCTCAAACGTGTATTCGCCGCTCCAGATTTGTCATACGCCCAACATGCAGCCAACATGGGGATAACAACCAGCACATTCAAGCAGCACCTGTCAGCCTCATATCGGGCGTTGGGAGTTCCACATGTTACGGGAGCAATGGTGAGGTGTGTGCAGTTAGGCATTGTTGATAATGACGAGTTCTAACTGTTTCCGTCTTCCTACAAATAGTGCTGGCGCACTATTTTGGATGAGGAAAACTAATGTGCAGGTGCGGTACTTAATGTTCAAGCACAGATGGCTACCTAGACAAGCGTAGTATTTACTTCCGTCCAGAATAGGGTATTGTCGTTATTGTGTGCCTGACGTGTGTAAACACACAATAGTGCTCAGGAATTGTCTGATGTTTCCTGAACAACACAGTAACGGAGGTAACTAATGAGTACATTAGCCATATCGTTCAAAATGCTGGATTTGCCCCTGTCACAAAAACACATTTCAATCGCCGCTAAAAAATCTGCCCAGGAGGCCATGAGATGTGGTTTTGGTCGGTTGTTACAAAATACAGGACCTGTCACGACGCACACAACAAATAGTCAGGGTCTTTGGGATAGGAAATAACTGTTATCACAATTTAGTGTAAGGAGCGTGTTATGGTGGTCAAAGCTCATGCAGTACAAAGGGTTAACATTTGTCAGGTATCATCAAGATCACTTACTAAGCTGGCAGAAACGGCCGTAGAACAGGCCAAAAAGTCAGGATTCGGGAAGTTGTCTCCAAACAGACCCATCATACCATCTGTAGAACAAATACCCGTCCTTCTTTGTTGGCCAAACTGCGGTGGTGGCACCGGTAGCTAGAAACCTGGGGGATAATTTACAGGTTTTTAATTCAGGTATATCAGAAAGAGTAGGGGAGAAGATGGGACAGAAGAACGCGGTGCAGTCTGACACCCTACAATAACTGTTGTATTTGGGGTGTTCGACATGTCCCTATCAACCATTCAAGATTTAATTCATGCGACACACCAGTTTCTGGAAACAGAGATTCTTCCCTATCTTGAGTGGAACGAATTGGAACGCTCCATCCAGGTCTGGTTGGAAAGGCACAAAAATTACCCACAACATCAGGCAACCGACATCTTACCGACGCTGACCTGCGCCTTAGTCAACGGCAACTATCAGACAGCAACCCCTCTTTCCGCCCACTGGCTGCTTTATGTCTTAGCAGCACGTGTATTTGATGATATTCAGGATGGTCAAGGTGGAGACAGCCCCTGGAATCAAAGAGGGCTGATCCAATCACTTCCTATCGGTTTGGCCTTATTAACTGCCGCCAACGTCTGTTTCACCTTTCTAGATCATATTGACCAGGCCACAGCGTATGACATTCAACGAACGTTAGGACGCACCTGGTCGTTGGCCGCTAAATCCCAGAGTTTTCCCCCTGGTAAGAGCCTGTCTCTGGAAAGGTATTTCGAGACTGTTATAGCCAACACAGCCATCATTTTTGCAGCAGGAGCTTGGAGTGGAGCGCGGTTGGCTACAACAAATGAAGACGCATTACAGCGAGTCTACGATTATGGGTATAACCTTGGCATCATGTCAGCTATTGTCAGCGATGTAAATGCTCTGAAATCGGAGGGTGGTAAAAAATCTGACATTGCTGCTGGACAATTCAATCTGCCCGTCATCTACGGCATGTCATTAGAGCAGCATCCGTTTCATGAATCCCTGGCATTTCTACTGCATCATGATGATTTAACCCCACATGAAGTTGCTGAAGTTGTTTCCCTGCTAGAGGCGATGGGCGCAGTTGAATGGAGCTTGCAACTGGCGATCACATACCAGCAAAAGGCCATTGCCGCCTTAGACCCGTTTCCGGCTGAGAATAAGGAGTACTTGCTGAATTATGTTTCGAAATCTTGATCTCAACTCACTACTTTATCGCAGCAAGACAGCCGCAATCGTTGGCAGCCTGGCCTTAATCCTGTATACCAACATTTATCTTTGGGCCTTTTTACCGTTCACAGATTTCGAGTTTAACTGGCAGCCCGATAGCAAGCTCCACATTTACGGTGGTTTTGATGAGGATGCCCTGTCTGAGCCTTTCCTCCAAAAAGGGGACATCGTTGCTGCTATCGACGGCAAACCTGTCAATCGGGCTGCCGCAATCTATTCGCTGCCGCGAAAGGACACTTACGAATTCACCATCAATCGCGTAGGAGAAACACTCGTTGTAGATATTTCTTTTCCTGCCAGTCCAGGCGAACTGGCTACGTCCATGAGATTACCCTCCGGTATTCTGTCTATTGTCACCTGGTTTGTGGCCGTTGTCGTTTTGCACTTTGCCTACAAGGAGAATTACCAGGCCTTTCATCTGGGGTATCAATTCCTGTTAATGGCCGTATTTACGATTGGCATCCAGGGTGCGTTATTAAATGTTCCTGGAACCTGGTTGCTTGGCACACCCCTCATGGCCATAGCAGGCGTTGGTTGGGCTTATCTGGGATTTATCCCTCGCCCTGGCCCCCTCGGCCGACGGGTTCACAACGTATTCAAAGTGCTTTTCATCGCGGCCGGCATCTTTGCCCTGGCTTCCATTTTTGAAAATCTCTTTCTTTTTCCTCGCTCGACCAGTTTCGAGGAGATGATCGGCCTCAGCCTGTATGACCTGGGCGTGTCCATTTTGGGCTTTGGCCTGTTAAGCACCTTTGTTATTCTGACAATCCGGGCGATCAGAATACCCAGGTCATACGCCAAACAACAGCTCAGCATTTTGCTGTTTTTCATTGGCTTGGGTATCTTGCCGGCCGTACTCCTGACATTCTTACCAAACAGTTTGTTTGGCGTGATTATTCTGCCGTTCCCGGTCTCTTTGTCCCTCCTGATTCTTGTACCCGCAGGCTATTTCTTTGTCATATATCGCCGGGGCTATTTAGGATTGGACCTGCTTTTCGGCCGTCTGCTGCCCCTGATCACGTTAGCGATTGTGATGATGGCAGTTTATGGGATAGCTCTGTACGTATTCCAGCTGGGAAGCATCTGGGATGTCGGTTTTCAAAGTGATTCGGTTCTTTCGGCGACCATTATCTTTCTGCCCACCCTGGTGTTCGCCTTATTCCTGACTGAGCGAATTGGGGACTTTATTAACCGCCTTCTCTTTGGTGTGCAGGCTACCCAAACGGAAATCATCCCCCAATTTGCCAACGCCCTATCGCTCAACCCGGAATTCAGCACTTTGCAAAATATCGTGGAGCAAATAGCACAGGGCTTTAATGTGGCCAATGCCACTTTAGTTTTGTGTAACGAGCGTGGGTATTTAGTGCCGATTGTGCAATTTGATACAAGCATGTGGCGTCCGGTGCATATAGAGGAATTACGCAAGTTTAATCAGCCATTGCTTCGTTCGGCCGTGCACAAAACCCAGCCCAATGACCATCCACTGTTCACCAATGTCTCCTGGATTGAGTTACTGTTACCGGTCGCCGTGCGCAATGAACAAATCGGGTTCCTGGCTATGTCGCGGCCAACGCCGGATGGCTATTATAATGCGAAACAGATTTCCTTTCTGGCCAGGGTGACAGATATTATTGCCGTTGGCAGCACAGCTATCTCCCTTTACGAGTCCACCCGCATACTTGCCAGACGGTTGTCACAGGCGCGACACATAGAACGGCGGAAGATAGCCGCACAGATTCATGACCGCCCCCTTCAGGACATAGGGGATGCCGCCGAAAAAATCAGTGTGATTGCCGATGAAGTGTGTGATGTGCCCCCTAACCAGACATCCAAAAGATTAAAAAAGCAGGTGGCCCAACTCGATCACGTGTCTGATGAATTGCGGCAAATCATGACGGATCTGTTTCCACCCTCTATAGAATTGGGTCTCACGATGGTTATCAGAGAAATAACCAGGGAATTTAGAGAAAAACATGACCTGGACATTGAGCTTCAGATACAGGTTCCCGAAAGCGCCTACTTCCCGACCGAAATATCAACGGCCGTCTACCATGTGATGACAGAAGCCTTGAATAATGTCGTCAAACATGCCCATTCGACAGATGTGTGTGTGGCGCTTAGGCAACTGGATTCAACCCTCACACTCATAGTCATAGACCAGGGTGAGGGGTGCAATTTGCCGGCCGACTTTTCCAGCGATACCGAATTTTTGCGCAGACACCATTTTGGCATCGTTCTCATGATGGAAGCTGCCCAGGAAGTCCAGGGTACACTGTCGGTGAAAACCAATGTCCCGAAAGGGACGATAGTAAGCCTGGAAATTCCCTTGAACGCATAGGCGTAATTCACATGAGCAACCAACCTTTTATCACCGTTACTAATCTCAGCAAGCGTTTTAACGACTTTCAGGCCGTTTCCAATGTCTCTTTCGCCCTGGACAAAGGCGAGGTTTTCGGCATATTGGGGCCAAATGGAGCCGGGAAGACGACAACAATCAAAATGACGATTGGCCTCATTACACCCACATCGGGTTCGGCCAGGATTATGGGGTATGACACCTCAATTGAATCGCAGCGGTTGAAAGCCAACCAGCACATAGGCGTTCTGCTGGAAGGGGCCAGAAACATCTATTGGCGGCTTTCCCCTCTGGAGAATTTGCGTTTTTTTGGGGCTAATCGCGGGGTTCCGCGCCAGGTGATCGATGACAAAGCCGGTGAGTTGTTTGCTCTGCTCGATTTGGAGGAACACGCCCATAAAATGGTGGCTCAATTTAGCCAGGGGATGAAACAAAAGGTGGCTTTAGCAAACGTGTTGGCTCACGATCCCGACATCCTGATTCTGGATGAGCCTACCCTGGGATTAGATGTCGAAAGCGCTCAGAAAATTGAGGAGACCATTGTCAGGTTTGTAAAGCGCGGGAAGGCTGTGCTTTTGACGACTCACGTGATGCGCATGGCCGAGAAGTTATGCAGTAAGATATTGGTGATTCACGAAGGTCAAGAAGTCGCCCATGATGAAACACAATCGTTATTGGCCCGATTTGATACCCGCAAAATTGTGGAAACGAAGGTGCGTAACCAGGTGGCACCAACCGATTTGAACGCCATCTCTGATATTTTTCCCTCTATCATTGCCAGGCAGGAGCAGACGATCACCGTGTTACAGTTGGTTGAGCCATCTCAGGAGCAGACATTGAATTTGCTCAACATGCTCAACGGCATGAACTACCAGATTTTAAGCGTCAACCAGCGCGAACCTTCTTTAGAGGAAATTTTCTTGTCGCTCACAACCACCCGATCAAAGGGGCAGAAAGATGGGACACTCCCTCACTCTTATACAAGCTGAGTTCAGAAAAACATATTTCACGCTTAGGTCATACACAGTGCAACTGGTTGCCGATCAGGTGTTCCTCATCTTTACCTTCTTGTTAGTTACCGGGATTTTAGAATTGGTGACGAGCGGCAATTACAGTAAGGACGAACAACTAGCTTCTCTAACCGGGTTTCTGGTCTGGCGGGTGGCCGCTGGCATCATGGCCGAAGTCACCACGTCCGTGGCCAATGATGCCCAATGGGGAACATTAGAGCAACTTCACTTGGGCAACAACCATTTGTGGACGATATTGACCGCACGCGGCATAACGCAGTTGTTTTACTACAGCCTGCGCGTTCTATTAGTCGCCATCATCATGATCTTGCTGCTGGATCTGCCCTTCCATTTCATACCAGGCAGCCTGGTCATTTACGCGCTTACCTTTATCAGCCCATTTGGACTGACGTTAGCCCTGGTCGGGTTACACTTGGTCTATAAAAACATCAGCACCCTCATTGGTGCCTTAGCCACCATCCTCTTATTCCTGACCGGGTGCATGTCGCCACTGCAGGGGGTTCCCATCCTATTCGAGGTAAGCCGATTCCTGCCGTTATCTATCGGTGTTGATCTGTTCCGGCAGATGGTTGTGGACGGGCAATCTTTGCTAGAAGTTGTCTCCAGCGTCGAGTTTTTAGGGCTGCTGGTAAACTCACTCGTTTACCTGATGGGGGGCGTCCTGGTATTGAATTGGGCACGTAAGAAAGCATTTACTAATGGTTCACTGGCACATTATTAGAGAAACTCCTTTAGCCTGGTAGAAAGTGTGAAAGCATGATTACCGATTTACACCCACAGCTGTTCGGCAACCTGCGCCGCGAATTCCTGGTCTGGAAATCGTACGGGTTCAACGCCATTTCCTCGCTCTTAATGTGGGCCATCATCTTTCCCCTTCTGGTGGCTATCATGCAAAATGTAGCCAGCAGAAACGAGGCCAATTTTGGTCCCGATGAGCTGCTCGCTTCGCTGGTTGGCTTTCTGGCCTGGAAGATGGGAGCCACCATCATCACCGAAATACCCTCATCTATCGAATTTGAAGCCAGGACGGGAACACTGGAAAATGTCTTCCTCTCATCTAGGGTTTCTATCTCCCAGCAAATCATTATTCGGGCCGTGACACGCTCTGTATTCGCTCTGGCAGAAACGCTTATCCTGGCCATTTCCATGTCCCTGTTATTCAAACTTGTTATTCCAGTTACGCCGACATTCCTGTTCATTCTCTTGTTGATATTAGTGGCTATGTGGGGCATTGGCTTTATGGCGGCAGGGTTAACGTTGATCTTCAAAGCCGGCGTAGTCACCGTCATGACGCTATTGGCTAACCTGGCCCTGCTGATTTCCCTCATCCCGGTTTACACCTCTGGTCCCTTGTTTGTCATCCAAAAAGTCATCTTTCCGCTCACCTGGGGCATTGATCTCTTGCGCCAGGAGGTACAAAACCAGGCAGGCATCAGGTATTTTGTGAACAACGGCGAGATTTTTTGGTTTCTGCTGCAAACGGCCGTCTTCTTCATAGGAGGGTTGCTCATCTTCCACTCGTGCTTCGGCCGCGCCAAAATGCGGGGCGAGTTGGGCACTTATTAGCCCCAGCCAGACAAAAAGTGAAAAGCCTCAGCGAACAAATCAGGGATGGCGTTCAAGGAGAAGTTTGTGACGGCAGTGCAGCGCCATTCTATGCCCGCGATTTCGGTCGGCAAGCGTACACCTTGCCGCAAGTCGTCGTCAAAGCAACTTGTGAAGCAGATATACGTCACTGTTTACAGGTAGCCAATTCCCAGCGTATACCAATCACCGTTAGGGGAGGGGGGCATTCTTCCAACGGGCAATCTCTTTGTGAGAATGGCATCTTGATCGTGAATCTGGCGGAACAGGCCCAATATAAGCTGCTGGACGATCATCGTGTAGAAGTTTCCGCCAGGACTCTTTGGGGCCAGTTAGAAATAGCACTCAATCGCCACGGCCGTGCCTTCCCCATTCACACCGATTACTTAAACCTGTCGGTCGGTGGCACTTTATCCGTGGGCGGCATTGGCGTGCGTTCGCTGGTACATGGGCTGCAAATCGACCAGGTGGAGAAACTGCGCTTAATCCTGCCCGATGGCTCGGTACGCTGGTGTTCTCCTGAGGAAAACGCTAATCTATTTCGCTTCAGTCTGGCCGGTTTAGGCCAGGTTGGGATTATTGAAACGGCCGTGCTCCGAACCATTCCCTACCGAAAACAATCCCGGATATACATGTATGGACATCGCAACCTGACAGCCCTGGCGGAATCAATCGCCTGGATGCAAGAGAGGAAACGGCCGTTGCCTGATTTCTTCCATGCAGTAAGAATGCATGGTCAAGTTACCTCGGTATTTGGCCTGGATGACGACGACAAATCACAAGAAAAATGGAAGCCAGAGGCGTACCCAGAGTTCTTATTGGGGGTGCAGCCAGTTGCAGATTTCCCTTTCTGGTCACATGCTATCCAGGAACAGTGGCTTCAAGAGCAGCCAAATCACATGCGTATATGGTCAGATTACTTCTTTGACTTTGAGGGGTTCGTTGACTTTTTGGCATTTCTGGACACTCTGGTAAGAGACAGAAGGGTCTCTCCTTACATTTGGGCCATATATGTCCTGATGATACGTTCCACGGAGGAAAGCGGCCAATTCCCGTTTTCACCGGCTGCCTTCCAGCCAGCGCCACCCTTAGTTTATAGTGTTGGTGTATACGGTTCTGTCTCCGAAATAGACATGGAAGGCAAGGCTATGACGAAGGATATTTGCCCCAGGATACAAGAGAAGGCCTTTGCCTTGCACGGCCGTCCCTATCTCCATGGCTCTTACCAACTTAACAGAGAATCGCTTTTGGCTTTGTACGGCCGTGAATATGAAACATTCCTCGCCTTGAAAAGACAGGTTGATCCCAGCTCTCTGCTAAATGCAAACATCCATCTACATAGAGCAGGGTTGCTCCCGGCCTGATATTGGCAAGGCCCAGTTCCTTAGCCAGGGTAGTATTTAACCATCCGGGGGGATGGAGGGGTGGCGGGGCAGGTGGGGGCAGGTCTGGCGGTAGGGCTGCCCCGGCAAATACAACTGCCATTCCGTCCAGTTCAGATTGCGGGTGGCATATCGGCAGGCTACTTCCAACAACTCGGTCATGTCTGTGTAATAGAGTCGAGCATACCCCCCTGCCGTGACTAGCAAGATGCGGCTATCATCGTGACTCCACTGGGCTAGAACAACCCGTGTCTCATCCCCTCGCAGTGCCATTAAACTCTTGCCCTTGCCATTGATTGCACCCCAAACGACGGCAGTGCCATCATCACTCCAGGTCAAAATCTGGCTCTCATCCCCCTTCCACGTCGCACCATTGACCCCAGCCTCATGGGTGAGGGTAAGGAAGCGTTCACCGCTGACCGCATTCCATACGATGGCAGTGCCATCATCACTCCAGGTCAAAATCTGGCTTTCATCCTCGTTCCACGTCCCCCCGTTGACTCCTTGCTCATGGTTAAGCGTTTTCTGTCGCTCACCGCTGGTTGCCTCCCACACAACGGCCGCGCCTTTTTCTCCTAAACGGGGTTCACCAGTCCAGGTCAAAATCTGGCTTCCATCCCCATTCCACGTCGCCCCATTGATCCAGCTATCATGACTGAGAGTGTATAGTCTCTCCTTACTGATCGTATCCCACACTACTACTGTACGGTCGCTCCAGGTCAAAATCCGGCTCTCATCCCCATTCCAAGCCCCACCATAGACCCAAGACCCATGAGCGAAAGCTTGCTGCCGTTCCCCACTGACGGCGTCCCACACTACTGCTGTACCACTGTCGCTGCCAGTCAAAATCTGGCTCTCGTTTCCATTCCATACTACACCATAGACCGGATTATCATGGCCAATGGTATATTGTCTGTCGCCACTGACCATGTCCCATAACGTGACCATATGATCCCCACTCCAGGTCAAAATCTGACTCTTATCCTCGCTCCACATTGCGTCAATGATCCAGCTCTCAGACATGAGAGCATATGGCCTCTCCTTGCCAGTCATGTCCCACATGACACCTGTGCCATCATAATTCCAGGTCAAAATCTGACTTTCATCCTCGCTCCACATCGCACTAATGACCCCATTCTCAAGAGTCAGAGTTTGCAGACGCTCGCCACTGACCGTATCCCAAACGACGGCAGTACCATCACTGCTCCAGGTCAAAATCTGGCTTTCATCCTCGTTCCAAGTCGCGCCATTGACCCAATTCCCATGGCTCAGGGTGAGGAGGCGCTCGCCGCTGGCCGCGTCCCAGACAACGGCCGTATCATCTCCACTCCAGGTCAAAATCTGGCCTTCATCCTCGCTCCACATTGCGCCAATGACATCATGGTCATGATTGAAAGTTTGCTGTCGTTTGCCGCTAACCGCATCCCATACTATAGCCATACCACCTACACCTGAGTGGTTTCGGCTCCAGGTCAAAATCTGGCTTTCATCCTCGTTCCACATCGCACCGATGACGAAATCCCCATGGCTCAGGGTGAGGAGGCGCTCGCTGCTTACGGCATCCCACACCACGACCGCACCATCATAACTCCAAGTCAAAATCTGGCTTTCATCCTCGCTCCACATCGCACCGATGACCCAATCCCCATGGCTCAGGGTGAGGAGACGCTCGCCACTGACAGTATCCCAAACGACGACAGTACCATCACTGCTCCAGGTCAAAATCTGCCTCGCATCTCTGTTCCACATCGCACCGATGACCCAATCCCCATGGCTCAGGGTGAGGAGGCGCTCGCCGCTGATCGTATTCCACACGACGGCTGTGCCGTCACCGCTCCAGGTCAAGACCTGGTTCTCATACTCGTTCCAAGTCGCGCCATTGACTAAACCTTTATGGCCCAAGGTTTGCAGCCGTTTACCCCTAGCTACGTCCCACACTACAGCCGTGCCCAGATCACAACCAGACTCGCTAAATTCATTGCATCCCCAGGTTAAAATTTGACCTTTTGCTTCGTTCCATATAGCACTAGAGTCCGAGATGATACTCTCGCCGCTGAAAGCTTGCACAGGTTGCGCTTTAGTAGGTAATTGCTGGTTTATGGCCAAAAACGCTGACGGCGAATTGTTCACTCTACCTGCTTCTATGGCTAACAGCAGAGCGCCCATTGGATTATCGTCGTCTATACGCTGGGCCGCCACTGCCAATACTTGCGACTGGCTGATTTGTGCCTGTTCTCGAGCTTCCGCCTCACTGGTCGCGGCCAGTTGTTCATTGTAAACGGCTGTTTCTTTAGCGGCAATAGCTTCATTCGCATTCTGCGATGATTTCCCAAACAACCGAAAGGAAACGATAGCTAATACGGCCACAATCACCAAAGCTCCAAGCAAAAACACGGCACGCTGGCGCAGTTTGTGGGCTGCTTCTGCTTCCCGTTCGTATCTGGCCTGCGCTTCCGCCAGTTCATCCTGCTGTTGGGCGAAACCGGCATCCAGAAACGCCTGCTCCAGTTCATTCAAGGCAGCGTCTGGCGTGGCCGCCCACTCCCGCGTCTGGGCCAGCCGCCCACCCCGGTAGAGATAGTTCACATCCCTGGCCGTTCTTTCCCATTCAGTCGCGTCTTCAGTCAACTGCCGATGAATGCGTAAACCTTCCCGGTCTTCATCCAGCCAGCGGCGCAGGGTCGGCCATTCCCGAATCAACGCTTCGTGGGCCACTTCAGCCGATTCTTCGTCCGTTATCACCAGTCGGGCATCGACCAGCAGTTTCAAAACCGTTTCTACTTCGGCGACATTGGCGGTACGTGGCAGCAGTTCGTCCAGACTGGCACGGCGGCGGGTATCTTGCGTGCCTTCACCCAGCTCCGTAAGCCGCAGGAAGATGTTGCGGGCAATGGTCTGCTGTGCCGGGGTCAGGTGTTGGTAGGTGGATTCGGCCGTTTTGGCAATCGCTCCATGCACACCCCCGGCCGCCGTGTACCCGGCCAGGGTCAGCGTGTCCCCCTCGCGCCGCCGCCAGGTTTCCAGTAGGGCATGGGACAGCAGCGGCAGTGCCCCCGGTTCCGGAGATTGGCCTTCGGCTGCGCCCACGTCCCGCAGCAGTAGTTCCCCCAGGCCCGGCTCAAAGGTCAGGCCGCTGCACTGTGCCGGTAGCTCAATAGCCTGGCGCAGATCCTCCCGGCTCATCTCGCCGATATAATGCTGCTGGCTGGCTAACGCCTGGCGCAGCGCGTCAAATTGGGCGCAGTGGTGGTAAAAGTCGGCGCGCAGGGTGAGGATGAGGTGGAGGGTGGGGTGGGGGTGAGACACGGCCGTGAGCAAATTCTCGACAAACGCCCGCTGTTGCTGTTCTGTCCGCACCAGGGTAAACAACTCTTCAAACTGGTCTACGACCAACAGGAGGTGTGAGCGCCCCTGCCGTTCCAGAAATTTACGCAGGTGGAGATGCAGGCTGTCAGAATCGGCGGCCAGTTCTGCCTGGATTGTTTTCTGTTCGGCGGTTGTCACCAGGTCACGGGTCAGGGCATGGGCCAGTTCTTCCAGGGGCACGGCCGTGGGTGTGATGACCAGGGTGTGCCAGTCGTGACTGCCTTCGGGCAGGGTTGCGCCATCGGGCAAAGGCCGGTGGCCTTTGAGCGTGGGAACTACACCCGCCCGCACCACCGAGGATTTGCCACTGCCAGAAGCGCCGATGACGGCCAGGAAATAGTGGTCATGCAGGTGAGCAATCAATTCTGCGATGAGGGCATCACGGCCGAAAAAGAGATTGGCGTCTGTTTCCTCGAAGGCTGGCAGGCCCTTAAATGGAGATTGGTCGGTACGGCCGTCCCGAATCAGGCTATGGCGCGGGATGTGAGGGCGGGCTTGCAGAACGGCTTCGGCCAGTTCTGGCAGGCGGCGCTCCCGCTCGTAGCGCAAGAGCAGTTCCCGCGCTTTAGCGGGCACACCGCCAGGAGGCAAATGGTCATAGGCAATATTGAGTTCAAAACAGAGGGAACTTAACTCATCCTCGCTAAAACTGTCACTCAGAGCGGCGAGCAGCTTGTTACGGTCTATATGTTGTGGGGAGAAATCGGCCGTTGCTGGCATAAGCCCTGATACTATGCAATCAAATGAAACCAATCAGAAAACGGATTGTAGTCGGATTTGTTTGCAGGGGCAAAGATGGACTCCCCGAAAAACACCAGGTTGCAGCGAGCGCATCAGTATCTGGCTCAATCGTGAAGTCCACATATTCGCAACAGACTGTGCACAAGTATTACCACACCCTGCCCAATAATTCTTGCGTACCGGTAGCAGCAGACAACCGTGTAATTGTTCAGTTTCACCCTCAGATTACAATTAGGTTCATGGGAAGACAAATCTTGCTTTCTATTGTTGACAACCACCCCCTGATTCTCCAGGCACTCCGGCAGCAGCTACAGGCCGCGCCAGACTTGGTATTGGCCTATGAAGGTTCTGCCGGCGACCATATCCTGAAAGCAGCTGAGGCTGTGAAACCGGAACTGTTCATCATCAACACCGACATTCCCCAGGCCGAAAACAATGAGGTCATTCGTTTTCAACCCATCCCCACGCTGCGTATTCTGCGCCGCCGTTACCCGCAGAACCATATCATTCTGCTGGTGAACAAACATCTGCCGGTGCTGGCTCATCTGGCCCGAAGCCTGGGCGTCCAGGGCTATATCCTCTTGCAAGACCCCAAAATGGCAGACCTGCCCGGCGTCATTCGCCATGTGCTGGCCGGTCGAAAGGTGTATTCGACGGCCGTGCCAGACGACCCATTCTTCCTGAGGCTGCCAAACAAAGGCCTATCAGATACCCAAATCAACATCCTGGGAGCGGTCGTCACCGATCCCAACCTGTCTTACCAACAAATCGCCCACCTGCTGGGCATTTCCCATGGCACGCTGCGCAACGCCTTGAGTCAGCTTTTTCAAGCGTGTCAGGTACGCAACCTGTTAGGCGCGCTGCTGGCTACCCAGGCCATGGGTGTTGATCAATTTCAGTTTCATTCGTCTGGAAGGGAAGTAGAGAATTGGGGCGGGCATCGTTAAGCGAAACGCCCGCCCCGCCTGCCTGAGCAGGTTATACCCAACGTACCCTCACCGCAGATAACTTTATAACCGATATCCAAACCCAATTGAGAAAAACGCACGGGCACCACCCGTTCTGTTCAGCACGCTTGTGTGCCCACGCTTGCGTGCCCACGTCTGTGTGCCCACGCCTGCACACCGGAAGGAGAAAGGATGAGGCCAACGCCATTGAGTTGCCTACTACTGCTCACACTGATAAGCTGGATGGTCGCCTGCACCCCAACCACCCCACCAGCGACGGCCGCTCCCTGCGCCCCCTCTACCCAGGGTATCATTCTGCTGCCCACGGCCAGGCCGGTCATTGACCCGGATTTATCAAGCAACAACCCACAAGTGTATCTCTTTGACGACCCCTGCGGTCTGGCGTTGGACATGCCTACCCCGGAGCCGGATCAAGCGGTCATCCACACCGGCCCGGTACGGAACGTCACCCTGGACAGCCACGATGCCCACATTGAAGATGTCGCCGCCAATGCCCATATGACGGCCGTGACCTGGACGGCGCAAGGTGGCGTTTACGTGGCTATCAGCCGAGGGCAGGGCGGTTTTGAAGTGGCCCGCGTGGACGAGGGCGAAGACCCCAACCTGGCTGTCAGCGGCGTCAACCGGCTGCACTTGGTTTACGAGCGTGCGGGCACCATCCATTACCGCGTGGCCGACGGCAATACCCATCCGGCCGCCGCCAGTATCGTGTTTTCCACCTTTGGCGCTGACCCGGAAATCGAGATAGACCTTTCCAATTGGGCACACATCGTCTACAGAGACCTGGGTGGCCCGCAGCATATCGTCCATCTGGGGCCGGATAACTGGTTCCCCGTTTCCCTGCCACCGGCCGACACTTTTTCTCTGACCTCCACCGGCGAATCTTTGCAACTCCTGTTGACCACATCAACCGAAGTACAGCTTTATTCCCTCTTTTTCACCGATGCGCCCGTCTACCAGTGGACGATGCGTGCCACCTGGCCGGTCACTGGCGAACGGCAAGGTCCGGCGCACCTGGCCTATCATAAACCGGCCGGGGTCATCGATTACTACGACTACCACGGCGAAGAGCCTTACTGGATGGTCGCGGCCTGGGTGGAGCGTCTGGCGGATGCCACGCCGCCGGAGCCAGACATCCTCATTCCTG
>JAHBVI010000154.1 GCA_019637635.1 Anaerolineae bacterium | reverse complement strand
GCCTGGCACTACTTCTCTTAAGCGTCTGGCCTGTGATATGATTGGCGGTGGGAGGCAATGATAATGAAGTGGTACATGTTTTTTTTGTGGTTGGGATTTGTGGCTACGGCCGTGCCCCGCTTTGGGGAACAAGCGCCGTATGATGTGGTGGAACTGCGTCTCAATGAAATTGATTACAAACAGGGTTCACTGCCTGGCAACCAGTTTATCGAAATCGTTAACAACGGCGATGCAACTGCTAACTTGAGTGACTACAACGTGCGGCTGGTAGACGGGCGCGGTGGGCAGGCTGTTGTTTACAGGACCATCAATTTGCCCCAGGCGACGTTAACGCCTGGGGATTATTTTGTGTTGTGTAACAGCGCTACGGTTATCAACTGTGATTACCAGTTCACCGGGATTATCCAGGAAAGTGGGCCGGGGGCGGTGGCTTTGATGTTGAGCAGCGCCGTGATTGACACGGTTAGCTACGAAGGCAACACGCCGTCCCCATACACCGAAGGCTCTGGTGTGGGGCTGGCCGATGATGGCGTCGGTTACAGAAGCATTGCCCGTTTCCCGGATGGTTTGGACAACAATCAGAATAATGTGGATTTTAGCCCGCGTTGTATCACGCCGGGTTTGGCGAACAGGGAACAGGCCACCGATTGTGAAAGCTGGTTGGACCCGGCGCAGGCGCTAGAAGTAACGGTTTCCGCTTTACCGACGGCCGTTCCAGAGCCGGGCGGTCTGGTCACAATCACGGCTCACATTGCCAACCAAAGCATCTTTAACATTGACCTGAGTGCATTGACGGCTAACGGCGGGCAAAATTTGCACGGGGTGGGGGACTGCCTGCTGCCACAATCCCTGACCGGCTTTGCCGGCTATACCTGCCACTTTACCACGGAAGTTATTGGGCTGTTTGGGGAAGAAATTGGGCAAACGGTGACGGCCGTTGGCCGTGATGACTTTAACCGGCAGGTGACGGATAGCGGGTACACGGCCGTCGCTATTTCCCAACGTATTCGTTGGGACACCTATTTGCCCCTGGTGCAATCGCCGCGCCCCTACGGCGAACCAAACAATACGTGCAGCCAGGCTTATCCCCTATCGCTCAATCAGACGTACTCTTTTCTGGCAGAAGATCGGGATGACTGGTACAGCCTTGACCTGCCGCAGCAGGGGGTGGTGCGGATTCACTGGCTAAACTTTGTCCCCCAGGAGGGGCAGATTATCCTGTACCGGGGGGAGTGCCAGAATTTGGCGATTGTGGCCAATAATGGGCAAACGGCCGTGAACCGAATCTTAGATGCCGGTTCCCAGCCACCCGGTCAGTATTACATCCGCATCATCAGCGATGCTCAGCCCAATTACCAGGATTTGTATACAGTGCGGGTGCAGTTTCCGTGATGCGTGAGCCGTGATGCGTGAGCCGTGATGCGTGAGCCGTAAACCGAAGCTCGAAGGCCGATGTCCGACTTCGGACTTCCGACCTCCGGCTTCGGTTTATGATTCCGGCGTGGGCGGTGGTTCGGGGGTACGGGTAGGTGGTTCCGGCGGCGGATCGGTGGGTGTGGGGGGTGGTTCGGTTGGCGGCGGATTGGTTGGTGGGGGATTGGTTGGCGGCGGGTTTGTGGGGGGCACGGCCGTTGCCGTTGGTATCCAGGTAGCGGTGGCTGTTGGTGTTTGTGACGGCCGTGATGTAGCCGTGGCTGCAGCGGTGGTCGCCGTGGTGGTGGCGGTCTGGATGGGGCGTGGGGTACGGCTGGGGGTGGTGGTGGCTGTGGCCGTAGGCGTGGCGCTGGTGGTGCTGGTGGGTGTGTTGGTTGGCGTACCTGTGGCTGTGGGTGACGGGGTTGGCGATGGCGTTTGTGTGGCCGTTGTGGTTGGCGTTTCGGTGGCAGCCAGGATGGGGGTTGTGGGCAGTGGCCCACTCAAACCATTCACCGGCAGGGGAAATTGCATGCGGATAAAAACCCCCAAAGCGCAGGCGAGCAGCAGCAATGGCAGCAGCGCCAGCCACTTACGCCGCGAAGGGGGCGTTGTTGGCGGTGGCGCGGGTACGGCCGTAATCCCATCCCCTCCTATATCCTCTTTCATGATCTGGGCAAAGGCCGCTTTCATGGCGACGACACTGGCAAACCGGCTGCGCGGCTCAATGGACATGGCCTTGAGTACCAGGTTGGCTAAGGCTTCGGGAATGGCTGCGTTGAACATCTGCGGCGGCGGTGGAGGGTCCTCGATTTTGCGTAGAATGAGCGCCAGTACGTTGCTGTCTTCATAGGGCAGGTGGCTGGTGAGCATCTGGTAGAGGATGGCGCCCAGGGCATAGACGTCGGTGACGGCCGTTGCCGGCGCGTTTTCAATTTGTTCCGGGGCCATAAAGACGGGGGTACCTAACGTCATACTGCTGCGCGTTTGTAAGTCCACGCCCATTAACTTGGCAAAACCGAAGTCGGTCAGGTAAACGTGGTCACGGCCGTCTAACAAAATGTTGGCCGGTTTCAAATCGCGGTGGATGGTGCCCTGCTCGTGGGCAAATTGCAGCGCGTCCGCTATCTGGCAAAAGATGGTGTAAGCCTTAGCCAACGGCAGCGGCGTTTCCCGTTTGCCCAGGAATTGATCCAGCGACACCCCATTGATGTATTGCATCACAATGTAGTAAAGGCCATCCTCCGTCGCCGCAAAATCATACACCTGAACGATGTGCGGGTGTGTAAGGGCGGCTACGGTCTGCGCCTCCTGGCGGAAACGTTTGACAAAACCAGGGTCATTGGTGTAGGAGGGGTAGAGGATTTTGATGGCGACTTCACGGCCCAGATCAGGATGGACGGAGCGGTATACTTCGGCCGTGCCGCCGCTGCCCACCAGTTCTAGCAATTTATACCGACCAATGGTACGGCCGGTGTGATAGGCATATACATTTGTTGCTACCTGATTCATCACTTCTTATCCTGGCGGAGGGGGTGGTGGGAATCCGTAATCGGTAAATCGGTAATCCGTGACCCGTGACCCGTGACCCGTAATCGGTTGTAGGACTACGGATACGCTTTACACAAATATGCCCCTTCCAGCCAGGATTATAGAAAAAGTGGCCGCTTAACTGTGTGAAGAAGCCGTGACGTTTGGTGAGGAGGCGCGGGGAAGAGGGGGTGAGGGGTGAGCAGGTGAGCAGATGAGGTGGTGAGGGGATGATCAATGACCAATGATCAATGACGGGTCGCGGATTACGGGTCACGGGTCACGGCACGGGTAACGGACTACGGGTCACGGGTAACGGACTACGAATTTCCCCCCTACACACCAAGATACCGGTGTTTGACCTCCGGCTGGTAGTGCAGGTCGGCGGGGGTGCCGGTGAAGGCGATCTGGCCTTTGTTTAGCACGTAGAGGCGGTCGGCCAGGTCCAGGGCCAGCGACAGGTTTTGCTCGACGAGCAGAATGGAGAGTCCTTCCTGGCGCAATTGGCGCAAGATGTGGCTGATTTCGGTAACGATGAGTGGGGCCAGCCCTTCGGAAGGTTCATCCAGCAGCAGAAGGTCGGGGTTGGTGAGCAGCGCCCGGCCCAACGCCAAAATTTGTTGTTCGCCGCCGCTGAGTTGGCTGCCTCTGGCGTATTGGCGCTGGGCCAGGGCGGGGAAGAGGGCCAAAACCCGGTTTAGCGTCCAGCCATGTTTATGGCTGTGGCGGGCGGCCAGGGTCAGATTTTCGTGGACGGTGAGCAGAGGAAAGATGTCACGCCCCTGGGGTACCAGCCCCACGCCCAGGCGGGCGATGCGGTGGGGTGGCTGGTGGGTAATCTCGTGTTGGTTCAGGTGGATACGGCCGTGACGCGGTGGCGTGAACCCCATGATGCTGTTGATAGTGGTGCTTTTGCCCGCGCCATTGCGCCCCAGCAAGGCGACCGTCTCCCCCGGCTGAATGTGCAGGGAGATGCCTTGCAAGATGTGGCTACGGCCGTAGTAAGTGTGGATGTTTTCCAGAGAGAGCATGATGAAGAAGGTAATGGGGTAATTACCCAGTAATTACCCAACAATTACCCCATTACGCAGCGATTGCTGCCCAAAACAGCACGGCCGTGCCCAACACCCCCGCGGCCTGCCCGGCGATAGCCAGGCCCCAGGCGGGTTGGCCGGTCGTGCGGTTGATGATGAGTGCCATGATGATACAAACGACGGCCAGGGCCAGCAAGGAAACCCCGATGAGGGCCAAACCCGACCACCACAAAGAAGCCAGCAGGGTGAGTACGGCCGTCACCAGTACGGCCGTTAACTGTCGCCTTTTGCCACTTTCGGTCTCGTTCATCGTGTGGGAATAACTATCTACCGGGGTGATCATCATGCGCCTCCATTTTCATGTTATGTGTGCCGGTAGTATGCCCGCAGCCGACGGCCGTTGCCCGTCGCCAAAGCGTCATTTTCGCAATGCCTTCCCTACGGATTACGAACCACCGCTACCTGTACCGGCTCATAGCTGATGATCACCGCATTTTCCGGCAGACGGCCGTTAACCACCACTTCTTGCGCCCGGGTAATGCTCATCAGGTCGGCGCGGCTTTGCGGCAGCCAGAGAGCGATTTGCGCGTCGTCTGTGTTTAAGTAGAGGGCGGCCAGTTCAGCCCCCGGTGAGAGGTTGTGGTCGCTTTTGTGGCGGCGCACGGCCGTAGCCACCGCCACCAACAACTCACCCGCCGCCAATGCCTCGTCATCCAGCCAGGTGGCATCGGACACCGGCCATTGTGCCCGATGAATTGAAGGCGCGCCGTCAGTTGCGGCAAACAAACCCTGATAAATCTCTTCGGTGATGTGCGGCAGAAGGGGCGCGAACAGCTTCAACGTCGTCAGCAAGGCGTGATGCAGGGTATAGACCGCGCCCTGCGCCGCGTTATCCTGGGCGTACAACCGCATTTTTGTCATTTCCAGGTAATTGTCGGCCAGCACGCGCCAGAAAAAAGCCTCCGTTTCACTGCGGGCAGCGGCGTAATCATATTGCTGCCAGAGGTGCGTGGCGCGCTCGATGAGGCGGGCGGTGTGCGAAAGGAGCCAGCGGTCGGCCGTTGTGAAAACGGTAATCGGTAATCGGTGATCGGTAATCGGTGACTGGGCCAGGAATTTTTCGCTGAATTTGGCGACGTTGTAGAGTTTGTTCACCAGTTTGGCCCCGGCCTGGATTTTTTCTTCGCTGATGATGGCGTCTTTGCCCAGGGAAGTGCTGGCGGCCCAGTAACGCACTGCGTCGGCCGAATACTGCTCAATCATCGCCAGCGGCGACATTGGCCCGCCGCCCCGACTTTTGCTGATTTTGCCCATGCCCTCGGCGGCCAATCCCCAGCCGGAAATGGCGACCTGGGCAAATGGTACTTTGCCAAAGTGGTGGTGCGATTTGACGATGGTGTAAAACGCCCAGGTGCGGATGATTTCGTGGGCCTGTGGCCGCAGCGTGAAGGGGTACACCTGGTTGTATAACTCTTCATCGTGCTGCCACTGCCCGGCAATTTGCGGTGAGAGGGAAGAGGTAAACCAGGTATCGAACACGTCCGTTTCCGGGGTGAAGTCGGCGCTGTGGCAGTGGGGGCAGGAGTGAGACGGCCGTGCCGCCATCGGGTCTACCGGTAAATCGGCTTCGTCGGCCAGGACGGCCGTGCCACAGGCGGCGCAGTACCACAGCGGAAAGGGCACGCCCAAAAAGCGTTGGCGGCTGATGCACCAATCCCAACTGAGATTTTCTATCCACTGGCGGTAGCGGTTGTGCATGTGTGGCGGCTGCCAGGCGATTTGCTCCCCGGCAGCCAGCAACTCTGCCTTGTAATCCAACACACGGATGAACCATTGCGGCGTGACCGCATATTCCACCGGCGTGTCACACCGTTCATGCACCCGCACGGTCTGCGGGATGGGTTGTTCGGCCAATACCGCCCCTTGTTCCCGTAACGTCTGGATGATGGCCTGACGCGCCTCTGTTACCGTCAGGCCGGTATAGGGGTGGGAGGCGGTGGTCAGACGGCCGTCGCGCCCAATGGCTTCAATGATGGGTAATTGGTGGCTCTTTTGCCAGGCCACGTCGGCCGTGTCGCCAAAAGTGCAGCACATCACGGCCCCCGTGCCCTTGTGTGGGTCGGCGGCGGGGTCGGCCAGCAGGGGCACGGTTTGGCCTAATGGTGTTGTTATGGTTTGGCCGATGAGGGAGTGGTAACGGCCGTCGCCCGGATGCACAAACACGGCCACACAGGCGGGCAGCAGTTCCGGGCGGGTGGTGGCAATGGGCAGCGTGGCCCCATCCGGCAGACGGAAAGCCAGCGTATAGAACGTGGTTTCCCGTTCCAGGTCGTCCACGTCGGCCTGGGCAATGGCCGTCTGGCACTCCGGGCACCAGATGGTAGGCGACTGCTGCCGGTAGGCCAGCCCTTTCTGATGCAAGTCAATGAACGACCACTGCGCCAGGCGGCGGGAATGGTCGTCAATGGTGCGGTAACTGTAGCGCCAATCCACGGACAGCCCTAACCGCTGCCATAACTGACGGTAATCATGTTCTGCTTCTTCGCTGGCGGCCAGGCAATGAGTGATGAAGGTGGCCCGATCCACGTCGGCGGCGCGGATGCCGTGCCGTTTTTCCACCAGCCGCTCGGTGGGCAGGCCGTTGTCGTCGTAGCCCATCGGATAGTAAACGTTACGGCCGTTCATGCGCCAGAAGCGGGCAATGAAATCGGTCTGGCTGTAGGAGTAGACATGCCCCAGGTGCAAATGGCCGGACACGGTGGGTGGGGGCGTGTCAATGGTGAAACGCGGCGTGGTTGCCGCCGGGTCATACTGGTAGACGCCCTGTTCTTGCCAGTGCGCCTGTTGGCCGGGTTCGGCCGTTTGCGGGTGGTACCGTTTGGGTAGAGACATAAGAACCTCCATGTATTCTGGGAGATTGGCGATTGGAGATTGGAGATTGTGTGAATCTCTAACCTCTAATCTCCAATCTCTATCTGGAAATAAAACAAGCCTGCCCATCCCTGAGGACGAAGCAGGCTTGACTCCGCGGTACCACCTCAATTCGGCCGTTGGTTTGGCGGTTGAAACCGCTACTACAAACCTGTTGGCCGCACTTTTCCCGACGATCATCGGGTCAACGCTGTAACGGGCGCTCCCGTACCGGTCTACTCTGGCTGGCATAGGCCCTAAGGGTTTCAAAAACCCTTAGGGCCTTGGTTTACCATTCATTTCTGCGGTATTCATTCCGGGCGACTTTCCGTTGGGGATGCCTGTGAGAGCTTTCAGCCCTGGCTCTGTCTTTCCTGTCAGGTTCTTGCCAGCGTACTCCTCCCGGAGTTCATGGGTATGGAATTGTGAGGGGCATTATAACCAGAAAGGAAGGGGGGTGGCAAGTGACGAGTGACGGGTGACGAGTGACGAGTGACGGGTGACG
The DNA here is from genome assembly GCA_019637635.1 of Anaerolineae bacterium. Taxonomy (GTDB): domain Bacteria; phylum Chloroflexota; class Anaerolineae; order Promineifilales; family Promineifilaceae; genus CAADGU01. Next base: position 8,929 of record JAHBVI010000154.1, on the reverse strand, counting down.
AGTGACGAGTGATCACCTGCCACTGGCAACCTGACGGGCATTACTTGTTTGGGTAGAGGCGTTGCCGTTGGCTGTAAGGGAGGATGTGGATGTATTCGCCGTTTTGCAGGCGGGTCTGGGTGGTGTGCCAGTAGGGGGTATCCAGCAAGTCCTGGTGGTGGGCCAGAAATTCCTGTTGCAGGTGGGGGGGCAGCCCCATGAAGTGCAGGAATTCCTGGGGGAAAATGTCCCCTTCGGCGATGTGGAACCAGGGTTCGTCGGCCAGTTCGTCTTCGTAGGTGGCGGCGGCGGGAAAGCGGCGGAAGTGGCAGTCGGTGAGCGGCCGTAACTCGTCATAGTCGTAAAAGACCACACGGCCGTGCCGCGTCACACCAAAGTTTTTCAGCAGCATATCACCGGGGAAGATGTTGGTAGCGGCCATATCTTTGATGGCCCGGCCGTAGTCCCGGATGGCGGCCCGTGCGTCGGCTTCGTCTACCTGGCGAATGTACATGTCCAGCGGCGTCACCCGCCGCTGCACGTAGGCGTGGGTGATGACCACCGCGTCTCCCTTCACCTGCACGGCGCGTCCGGCCACCGCCAATAATTCGGCCAGCAGCGCCGGATCAAACCGCGCCGCGTCAAATTCCAAAAATTCAAAAGACTGCGCATCCACCAGACGACCGGCGCGGTCATGGCGAAAGACCATATCATATTGGGCCATCACATTCTGGCGCGTCACCTTTTTGGGGTCGGCAAAATGGTCTTTAATCAGCTTAAACACCAGGTCATAATCGGGCAGGCTAAACACGGCCATAACCATGCCACGCTGCCCTGGCGCGGTCTGGAACTGCGCGTCGGAGTGGGCCAGATGGCGCAGAATGTCACGGTACAGCTCCGTCTTACCGTGTTTGTTGTACCCCAACGAGATGTAAATTTCGGCAATCCGTTTTTGGGGGATGAGCGTTTGGATGAAGCCTACCAGATCATACGGTCGGTCAATTTTGACGTGGAAGTAGGAGCGGGTGAAGCCAAACAGGATACTGACGTTGGTGGCATCCAGCAGCACACTATCTACATAGAGTCCGTCACGGCCGTGCAACAGGCATAACACGCAGGGAATCGTCTGGCTGCCCGCCTGAATGCGCCCCACCAGATAAGCGCCCTGACTGCGATAAAAACCGCTCTTGACCATATCAATCCGCTGCATTGTCAAGCACTGTGCCGTCAGGTGCGCCTGGATGCGGGCGGCAATTTGCTGGCAATCCTGTTCCAGGTGGGCAAAGTGATTTGCGGGGTGATAGCCGCTAATGATCTCGTAGAATAGATCGGCTTTGGGTTGGGGTGTTTTGTAGCTGCGGTAGACTTTGTAACGGGAAGGAGTGGGCGGCGATTGGTAATCAGTAGTCACAAATTCGATCTGTGGGTCTACGCCGACGGTGGTGAAGATGCGGCGGGTGACGGAGTTGAAAAAGGTTTCGGCCAGTTCCCAGTCGTCGCGGAGGAAAATGTGGTTGGAGTAAACGGCCTTCATGCTGGCCCAGACGAGTTTGTCACAGAGGCGTTCCTCCAGCAGGTGGTGAATGTGGATGACGGTCTGGTCAATGATGGTTTTGTACAGTTCCAGGCGCTCTTCGGCATCGGCGCGACGGCCGTGCCAATCTTGCTGCTCAAACCGCTGGGGGGCGCGTTCGGTGATGGTCTGGAAGCGGCGGCAATAGCTCTGGAAGGCCTGGTAAATGGCCGTTGCGCCCATGTTGGCCAGGCGACTATCTGACAGGCGGTTAAGGTCTAGTGGCATAGACGGTAGTATAGCGCGGTTGGCTTACGAGGTGGAGAAAGGTGGGGGTGATGAGTGTCAGGTGTTTAGGTGTCAGGTGTCAAGTGGATGGTTGCGGAAGTTTGACGGCCGTACCCGCCCCTAAGACAATACCACCCATGTACCGCAGCTATTATTATCTCCTGGGATGTTTGTTGGTGTGGTTATTGGCTGCCTGCCAGTCGCCGGAAGGGTTGCCGGTGGCCGGCAGTCCGTTGCCGGTGACGGTTACTTCGACTGCACGCCGTACGGCCGTGCCCACCTTCACCTCCTCACCCCCTCCCGCGCTCTCCCCCACACCTGCCCCCCTGCTCACGGCCTCGCCACCCCCCTCGCCAACGCCCCCGGCGACGACCCCGGCGACGGCGCTCAGTGCAGGCGTGCTCCCCCTCACCCCCTCACCCCCTCCCCTGCTCACCCCCACGTCGCTTGCCTGCCCTGATCCGCCACCGGCTAAGCCGGATTACCAGCGCAATGTTCTAGGGGAGCAACCCTGGCCTACACCGGATGCGACGATTTCACAAACCCATTTCTGGTTGACCGATCCGGTGTTGGGGGGGCGCAAGCCGTTGGCAAATGGGTATTATCCGTATGGGTGGGATGGCGACGGCCGTTTCCTGCTGCATAATGGCGCGGATATGCCCGCCGCGCGGGGAACGCCGGTCACGGCCGTTGCCGACGGCACAGTGATTGTGGCGCAAACTGATGCTGAGGAACTATTTGGCTGGCGTTGTGACTGGTATGGGCAGTTGGTAGTGTTGGAACTGGAGGCGCAGTGGCAGGGGCAGCCGGTCTATGTGCTGTACGGCCACGTGCAGCAGATTCAGGTGGAAGCGGGGCAGCGGGTGGAACGGGGCGACCCCATTGCCGAGATTGGCGTGGAGGGCGTATCGGCCGTGCCCCATTTGCATCTGGAAATTCGCGTAGGCAGCAACAGTTTCGCGGCTACGCAGAACCCGATGTTGTGGTTGGAACCGCTGCCGGGCGCAGGTGTGCTGGCGGGGCGATTGGTAGACGGAGCGGGACGGCCGTGGCAGGGCGTTCGTATCACCCTGATTGAGTCTACGGCCGATGGGCCGGTGTATCACTACACGTTTACTTATCTGGACGATCCGCAGCATCTCATTCACCCGGATGCGGCGCTGGCGGAGAACTTCCTCTTTGCCGACCTGCCGCCGGGCAATTACACACTGTTTGTGTCGGTGGCGGGGCAGGAGTACCGGCAGCCGGTGGTGGTGAATGAGGGGGTGGCGACGGCCGTGGAAATTGTGGCTGAAGGGCCGTGAAACGTGATGCGTGAAATTCTGGTCATGGGTTACGCATCACGCATCACGGATTTTTGGAGGAGAGAATGAGAGGAAAACAATTAAGCCGGGGGCGCTGGATCGTGGTAGCGGGTTGCCTGTTGGTGATTGGGCTGGCGTGGCTGATGGTGTGGCGGGCGGGGCAGGGGTTGGTGACACGGCCGTTGACCCACAACGGCGTCCCCATGCGTCTGATTACCCCGGCCGATACCGGGCCGGTACCGGGCGTCATCATCGCCCATGGATTTAGCGGTTCGCAGCAGTTGATGTTAGGCTTTGCCTACACCTTAGCTCATGCCGGGTATGCCACGCTGCTGCTGGATTTTGACGGCCACGCCGCCAATCCGGCGCCGATGGGTGGGGAGATGACACGCGGCGCGGCGGCGCTGCAAGCCAACCTGGACGCGGCTTATGCAGCCTTGATCGCTCAACCAGAAGTTGACGATGGCCGTGTGGCCTTGCTCGGTCATTCAATGGGCAGTGGGGCGGTGATGACGGCGGGCATCCATGACCCGGAGCGGTATCAGGCGATGGTTGCCGTGTCACCAACAGATGCTCAGGTGACGGAGACGGAACCGCGCAATTTGTTGTTGCAGGCGGGGCAATTGGAACCGCAATTTGCCGCCAACGCCGAAGATTTACTGGCGCGGGCGGGCGGGGCGAATGCAGATTTTGCCAACGGCCGTGCCCGTTCCTTCCAACTCATTCCCGGCGTGGAGCATATCACCATCCTCTTTAGCCCCACTGCCCACCAGACGGCCGTGGGCTGGTTGGGCCAGACATTTGGCCTACCAACCACAGTGGCTTACACCGATAGGCGCATGGTCTGGTATCTGGTGCAGTTGGGGGCGTGGCTGGTGCTGGTGGTGGCGATTACGCCGCTTATCCGGCAGCCACGCATTACCACTGACTTTCGCCGCCCGCCCTGGCACATTCTGGGCTTGTTGGCAGCGCCGTTGGTGGGTACGGCCGTGTTGTGGCTGGCAAATCAGGTCACGGCCGTTGGGCAGTTGGGCGGAATTCTCATTGCCGGGGCGCAGGCTTTGTGGTTCCTGGTATTTGGTCTGGTCTGGCTTGCCCTCGGCTGGCGCTGGGGAGGAGATTGGGAGATTAAGAGATCAGGAGATTCAGTTACAGATGGTCCATCAATCTCTCAATCTCCCAGTCTCTCAATCTCCAGTTTCCTTCGCTCCCTCGCCATTTTTGCCTTTCTGTGGCTGGCTTTTGGCCTGATGGCGCAGGTGGTGTGGCTGCCCTGGTTTCTCATTCCGGCGCGGCTGTGGCGTTGGCCGCTGCTGGCGCTGGCCTTTGTGCCCTGGCTGCTGGCGGCGGGCCGGGCGCAGCAGGGAGCGTCTATGGGCAAGCGGATCGGCTGGTGGTTGGGGCAAAGTGTGGTACTGGTGGTGGGGTTGGGTACGGCCGTGCTGTTTGTCCCCTCTCTCTTTTTCCTGGTGCTGGTGCTGCCTGTTCTGCCACTTGTGTTGGGCATTATGGCCCTGGTGGGCGGGGCGGTGGATGATCCCTGGGCCTATGGCCTGGGTAACGCCCTCTTTTTTGCCTGGCTGCTGTTGGCTCTGTTTCCGCTGGTTGGGTAGAATGGCAGCGTAGAAAAAGGATAACTCGCTTCATGTTATTTGTAGACAACCAAAACATTACTGACCCACGTATCAATCTGGCGATTGAGGAGTATGTGCTGCGGCACGTGGCGACCGAGGAGCCAATTTTGCTCTTTTACATCAATGAGCCGTCGGTCATTATCGGCCGTAACCAGAATACGCTGGAGGAGATTGATACCGATTTTGTGCGGGCACATAACATTCACGTGGTGCGGCGGCTGTCCGGTGGAGGGGCGGTGTATCATGATCTGGGCAATTTGAATTTTAGCTTTATGAGCAACGGCCGTGACCATCTGCACAACTTTGCCCGCTTCACCGAACCGGTGGCCCGCGCCCTGCGTGCGTTGGGCGTGGATGCCGAACTGCGTGGTAAAAGCGACATTTACGCGGCCGGGAAGAAGATTTCCGGCAATGCCCAATATGCCACTTCAAACCGCATGTTTAGCCATGGCACGCTGCTGTTTGACAGCCATTTGGAAACGCTGCTGAAGGCACTCAATCCCCGACAGTTAGAGATTACGTCCAACGCCGTCCAATCTATTCGCGCTTTTGTCGTTAACATCCGCGAATTGCTGCCGGCCGACATGGACATTCACCAGTTGAAAGAGGCGTTGTGGCGGGAGATATTTGGCGGCACGGCCGTGCCTACTTACCAACTCACATCTGACGATTGGGAAAAGATAAACGAGATTTCGGCGACCCGTTACCAGACATGGGAGTGGAATGTGGGCCGTTCGCCCCGCTTTAATGTACGGAAGCAGGATCGGTTTGAGGGAGTGGGCAAAATTGACCTGCGGATCGAGGTACACAAGGGGCTGATTGAGCAGATTACGATTTATGGCGATTTTGCCGGTTTGCAGCCGGTAGCTGAATTGGAACAACGATTGCTGGGGGTGCGGTATGACCCGGATGCATTGGCGGACGTGCTGGAGTCGGTTGACATTTCCGGTTACTTTGGCAATTTGGAAAAGGCAGCTCTGTTACGGCTGCTGTATTGATCAGGACTGAACCTGGCTCGGTCAGAAACCGACCAGAGCGTATAAGTCCTGTTGATTTTATTGGGGACTCTGCCCTCTTTTGAGAAACCAGCCGGTATATTGAGCGGCAAAATCAAAGCTGTTTAAGACGGCTACTGTTTGTTGGGTCACGGCCGTGATCAATGCCGGATCTTGCGCTTCAAAAGCCCGCACCAGGGCCGCCAGGGATTCGGCTTCTTGCCGCAGTAACGGTTCCAGGTCGGGTGTGGGGGTGAGGATACGGCCGTTTTGCCTGACCAGACCCAAACGACCGGCATCTCTTAACAGGTTACGCAGCATGGAACGTCGCTCGAACTGTTCCCGGTCGGGAATTGGTTTGCTGCGCCTTTTGCTATTTTTATGGGACGGCCGTAGTTGCATGAGCGATGGCCCCGGCTGCCACTTGTACACATTCACACGGGAATGGGGCCATTCTTTGGCCTGTTTGAGGATGAATTGTTCCAGACGGCCGTTGACCTGTGCGGTTTTGCCTGCTTCTGTAATCTGCACATAAAAGTCCTGGTTGGGCATCCGGCTGATCGTTTTGCTCCATAACGGACGGGCATAGGTGGGCATATAGCCAATGATGATGGCGCCCTGGCTGACCAGACTCAGCACGGTTGCCAGCCACACATAGGCCAGATGTTCAAACGGTACGTCGGGTGATGGCTGCTCCCACATGTTGGCAAACCGGCCGTCAAAGAGGGCAACAGCACTGGCGGGATAGGTTAACGGCCGTGTCATGGCCGGTGGGTTTTTCATGCAGTCAGGCACAGAAGCAGTCGGCGCGTAAAACAACCCCACATTGGGAATTTGTTGCCAGGTTTCGCCCGTGCTGCGGTGCTGCAAACGCACCAGGCGCTTAAAGAGATAGTTCAGGCTGGCGAACAGTATCAATAGGCACAACCCACCCAACAATAAGCCAGGAATGGTGAAAAAGCTATCATAAGCAATAACCGTAAAGGCGGCCCCCAGGAATAGAAAAAAGGCGACAACAGAACCGCCGACGACCTGTGACCACATGATGCCTTGTCGGTCGTCCAGGTCATAGAAGCAGGCGCCCTGTGGCCGGTTTTGGCAGGCTATGGCTTCTTTGCCCAGCTGGCGGTGGCATTGCTCACAACGTAATTGATTGGGGTCAATGGTGGTGGGTAGTGAATCCATGCCCACCAATACGAGGGGGAGCGATTTGGGTTGTATGGGTAATCAGACTTGCCACCCATACACTTCCCACTATACTCCCCGGCTTATGAAACAATATCTGGATTTGATGCAGCATGTACTGGACAATGGGGTGGAGCGCAGCGACCGCACCGGGGTGGGCACCATCGGCGTGTTTGGCTACCAGATGCGTTTTAATCTGGCCGATGGTTTCCCGGCAGTGACGACAAAGAAGCTCCATTTTCGTTCCATCATCCACGAACTGCTCTGGTTTTTGCAGGGCGATACCAATATCCGCTATCTGCGCGAAAACGGTGTGACCATTTGGGACGAGTGGGCAGATGAGAATGGCGACTTGGGGCCGGTGTATGGCTATCAGTGGCGCTCGTGGCCGGGGCGGGATGGGCAGACGATTGACCAGATTACCCACCTGCTGCATCAACTGCGGCACAATCCCCATTCCCGCCGCCACATCGTTTCCGCCTGGAACGTGGCTGACGTAGACGAGATGGCGCTGCCGCCCTGCCACTGCCTGTTCCAATTTTTCGTGGCCGATGGCAAACTTTCCTGCCAGCTTTACCAGCGCAGCGCCGATATTTTCCTGGGTGTGCCCTTTAACATCGCCTCCTATGCCCTGCTGACGCTGATGGTGGCCCAGGTGACGGGTTATGAGCCGGGCGATTTTGTGCATACTTTTGGTGATGCTCACCTGTACCTGAATCATCGGGAACAGGCCCGGTTGCAGTTATCCCGTGAACCGTATCCCTTGCCACAGATGTGTCTGAACACGGCCGTGACCAACCTGTTTGATTTCCGCTACGAAGATTTTGAACTGCACAATTACCAGTGCCACCCGGCGATTAAAGCGCCTATAGCTGTGTAGGAGGTTGAGAGATTGGGAGATTAAGAGATTTAATTTCCCAATCTCCCAATCTCCCAATCTTCCGTATGCTCATTTCCCTCATCGTCGCCATGGATCACAACCGCCTGATAGGTGCGAACAATAGTCTGCCCTGGCGCTTGCCGGACGATATGCGCTGGTTTGTGGAGCAGACGATGGGTAAGCCGGTGATTATGGGGCGCAAGACGTATGATTCGATCCCGGCGAAATTTAGGCCGCTGCACGGCCGTCACAACATCATCATCACCCGCAACCCCCATTACGACGCGCCTGGTTGCACCATTGCCCATTCGCTCCCGGCGGCATTGGCCGCCGCCGGCGATGCGCCCGAAGTGATCATCGGCGGCGGCGCGCAAATTTATGCCGAAGCGCTGCCGTTGACGCACCGCCTCTATCTAACGCTTGTGGACGGCGAATTTCATGGCGACGCTTATTTTCCGGCAGTTGACCCAGGCGAATGGCGCGAAATTTTCCGGCAGGTGCATGAACCAGACGGCCGTCATGCCCATCGCTTTACCTGGTTGATGTGGGAACGGCCGTGATCAAAGCCGACATTTTCACATAGGCAGCGTGTGGTGATGGGGCGCCGCCGACCCTGATTTTTCCTAATGCACAACAGCACACTTTAGCAGGCGAAAAAAAACGTTCAATGGCGTAAAGATGAGGAAAGACGGATGGCAGACACGGCCGTTGCCGCTACCAAAGATACCAGATATACGGGCAACCCTGGCCGGTGAACCCCTATATGTGGGTGGTACAGCCACTTGTCAAGTTGCCTGTCTTAAAAGTTGGAATTTTTTAAGATTTCGGCAATCTAAAAATGTTCCAGCTTTTAAGGCAAAATAGGCTCTTTTTCATTGCATCCCCGGCTTGCTTTTGCTAGAATGAACATGCCGTTGTAAACATACCTGCATACCACATTGAGCCGATAAACATCCAATGTTATTGGTCGCTACGTAGCATTGATGGGTTGGTGGTGGGAGCCGCAGAATCGGCGAAGAGGAAGCGCTGTCGGGTTGAGAAGTATCCCCGTTTGTACCTTCAATTTTTTGTGAACAACGGCCGTATACCTAATCATAACAATTGAATTTGATTTGTGACTTGAGGTCATGTGTTGCTGCCTGCCTGTTATC
>JAHBVI010000153.1 GCA_019637635.1 Anaerolineae bacterium | reverse complement strand
CATCCTTCATGCTGGTAATGGGCGCGACGCCAATGATTTGGGAAGCCTGTGGCGCAATGGCAATGCCGCTGGCTGCCTGACCACTATCCAGGGCTTTCAAAATAAGCGCATTCCGAATGGTTTCTGTTTGCTGGCTGGCCTGTAACCGGCGCATGACCGGCGGCCCGCCGTAAATAGTGGCTGCATTTCCTGGCTCAAAATCCAGCGCATAAACACTGAGTTCTTGTAAACCGAGTTCTGTCCGGCGTATATCTAAAGCGGCTTTAATGGCTCTGGTGCTTTCTGTTTCCAGTTCCGGCAGGCTGGCAACCACGCTGGCGCTGAGCAGCGCTTGTTTTTCCGAATCGGCCATGAGCGCACCGATGGATTGGGCCACTTGCGTTAGCTGGCGGTCGGCTTCGGCTTCAATGCGGCGGGTGACAAGCTCGGAGGCAAACGGCAACAAGACCACCATCACCAGGATGGTGATGATGACAAAAGGGAGAACTAACTTCCAGCGGATGCTGAGGTGCTTCCGGTTCAGACGGTTTAGCAGTTGACGCATAAAACCATTCAATCGCGTATGGCTTACAGTGTTGCTGATGGTTTGACTGTTCTTACGCTGTTCGCTGACGCAGAATAATGGCCGAAATGACAATGATGAGAATAAGTCCGGCAATACCGATGATTGGAAGGACGTTTATACTGGTATCACTCTCTTTTTCGGGATCGTATTCGTTGGTGGCGGAGGTGGCGGCGGAATATTGCCGGAGTTCTTCGGCGATGGCCAAAGTGGGTACTTGCTGGTGAACGGCCGTCAGCCCATTTTTTAGATAGCTGGCGGTGGCATCGGCGTCGGTGGCGTTGAGGGCGGCGTAATATTCCCAGGGCATGAGGACGAGGCGACGGCCGTCAATACGCACCCCAGACAGAAACGCCCGTTTTATCTCCGTTTCCGTCCAATCACCCAATCCAGTTTCCGCATCAGGCGTAATGTTAGCCGAATACACAATGCCCCAAGGCCCCTCGAAGGGTTGGCCGCCGCTTAAAAAGCGTTCCATCGTGGGCTGCCCGGTGTTGGGGTCAATGGGGGTGTGGCAGTCTGAACAGGCCATTACATGCCGCACCAGGTATTCGCCGTAGGCGGTCATGTCCTTTTCGTCTGGAGCGGTAAGAGGGCCATCTGGCATGGGCAGCGGCAGCAGCCCTTCCGTGCTGGCGGTGCGGTATTGGAGTACGTCATTTTTGATGGGTGGCAGGGAGCGTAGATAGGCAATAATGGCTTGCATGTCTGCGTCAGCCATCTGATTATAGGCAGCGTAGGGCATGATGGGAATGAGTTGACGGCCGTCCGGCGTGACGCCGGTACGCATGGCGGCTTCGACTTCAGCATTCGTCCAGGCGCCAATACCCGTTAGCGGATCAGGTGTGATGTTGGTGGCGACAATAATTCCGGCCGGGCCTAAATCAAAAATGCGCCCCCCGGCCAGATACATAGCCGGGTCTTTGGCGCTGCGCTCCGACATGCTCAAGGTCTGCAATTGCGCTGGTGTTAGTTCCGGGCTGTCAAATTCGGCGCGGAAGGGGGTGTGGCAGCCATCGCACCCGGCTATCGTTGCCAGATATTGACCACGCGCCACCAGGTCGCCATCTTGCAACAGTGGTTTGGCTGCCGAAGGTTGCGCCACAGAAAGCAGACAAGCTATCAGCAGAGCGACCAAGACAAAATTCTTATTCATGTGTACTTTGCCCCTGATGGGTCAACTTACAGCGAAATTGATGTGTGCTGGTGGTTGACGTTTACTCAATGACAGTATAAAACGTTCGACTGCGCCCTTCAACTGGTAAATGCGGGCTATTATGAACAAAAATAAAAGCAGCCCTGTTTTTGGCAGCTAGTCTGGTATAATGACGGTCGTAAAAAAGACAGAGATTAGAGATGAGAGATCAGAGATTGCAGCATTCTCAATCTCCTACCTCCAACCTCCAACGTGTTTAGAGGAGAACTCCCATGGGACCTTTAGGCTTACCTGAATTGTTGATTATTTTAGCGGTGGTGTTGATTCTATTCGGCGTCGGCCGCATCAGTAAAATTGGCGGTGAATTGGGCAAAGGAATCAAGGCCTTCCGCGAAGGTGTCAGAGAAGGCCAGGCCGAATCTACGGAAAAGAACGATCAAAAAGAAGGACAGAATTCGTAATCCGTAATCGGTAGTCGGTAATCGGACTTCGGATTACGGATTACGGATTACCGCTCACGCTTCAAAAAGATGGATAACATTTTTGGCATTGGCATGCCGGAACTGATCCTCATCCTGATTATTGCCGGGGTGGTGATGGGGCCAGAGCGCATCGGCAAGGTGGCGCGCTGGTTGGGGAAAACGTCGGCGCAGCTTCAACTCATTTCCCGCAGTTTTATGCGCCAATTGAATAATGAACTGGATGGTTTGGATGACGGCCGTGCCCTGCGTGATGCCATGGATGAAGTAAAAGCCCTGCGCCAGGAACTACAATCGCTGCGCCAGGAATTTACTTCCGTTACCACTACCGCTGCCGGGGAAGGGAAAAAGGCATTGGACGAGATTGAAAACTCAATCCAGCCACCTTCCCTAAAGTTCATCAATGGTGAAACCCCGGCTGCCGGAAAAAACAATGGCGCCCGCACTACGCCATCGCCGCCGGCGTCAGCTTTACCAAAACCCGTTGACGTGCCCGGAGATTCCGAAGCATGACCACGGCCGGCCCCTTGCCAGAAAGCGAGTCAGATGGCGCCCACATGACCCTGTTGGGGCACCTGAATGATTTGCGGGTGCGCATCACCTACGCCGCCGCGGCGTTATTCATTGGCACCTTATTAGGGTTCGCTGTTGCTCAACCCTTGTTAGCCTACCTCATGCAGCCGTATGTCAACAGCGTGCCGGACAGCGCGGCCGCCTTACAAACACTGCGCCCCACCGAAGGCATTGAAACCTTCTTCAAAGTCGCCTTACTTTTCGGCGCCGTCCTGGCGATGCCTTTCATTCTGTATCAGATATGGCGTTTCATTTCTCCAGGGCTGACCCCTTCTGAAAAAAAATACGTTTACATTTTTATCCCCGGCTCGTTGGCGCTCTTTCTTATAGGCATCTTGTTTTCCTGGTTTATTCTGGTGCCGGCCGCCATCAATTTTCTGGCAAACTTCATGCAAGATGTATTTCGCACCGAGTGGACGGGCCAGGATTACATCAGTTTTGTGGTGCGCATGGTCTTTTGGATTGGTGTCAGTTTTCAGATGCCCATTATTGTCTACGTGCTGGCGCGGGTGGGTATGGTAACGGCGCAAATGCTGCGTGAACAGTGGCGGTACGCGGTGGTGATTGTGGCAATTTTGGCGGCCGTTATCACCCCTTCCATTGACCCGGTGACGATGCTGCTGACCATGGCGCCGCTAATCGTGCTGTATGTTTTTAGTATCTTGCTGGCCAGAGTAGGGCAGCGGCAGTTTGAGCGGTCGGTAGCGTTAGATACGGCCTGACCCACTATCTAAACATCATAACTGTCATGGATGACAATGTTATCCGTCACAGGTGGTTCACCGGTTGAACCCGCTGATTGATCCGGCTGGTTCTTACCCAGCAAATAGGCTGCCAGAATGCCCCCCACCAGGCCGAACAAATGAGACTGCCAGGAAATGCCGTCACCGCGTGGCAAAATCCCCCAAACCAACCCACCATATACAAAAAGCACCACCCCGGCCACCACAATGGCCCGGCAGCTTCGCTCAAAATAAGCCATGAGCAGCAGAAAGCCGAAATAGCCAAAAACCAGACCGCTGGCGCCAATATGCACGGAAAAACTTGGCCCAATCAGCCATGTGCCCAATCCACTCACGATCATGACCAGGCCGGTAACAACAAAAAAATCTTTCAACCCCCGAGAGATAAGTATCAGCCCGCCCAAAATGAGAATGGGCATGGTGTTGGCCATCAGATGCCCAAAGCCGCCGTGCAGAAACGGCGCATATAAAATGCCCAACAGACCATTCGTTGTGCGTGGTTTGATGCCATAGCCATCCAGCGCCCCGTTAAAAACCAACCAATCCACAAACTCCAAAAACCAGAGGAGGAAGATAAAACCGCCTAATACCGCCAGCGGTGTTTTGGCTCGTTCCCAGAGGTCGGTCATCTGTTTGTTTGCCTGCATACCATTGCTCCTTTGCTTACAGGATGCCTACAATACGTTGGCACGGCCGTAACGTTTTACCAGAGACCTGCCAGGTTTAACAAACCTATCGGTCTGAACACGAAAATTAGCCATTTATCTATTCAGCATTATAATTCCTGCCGTCTTAATTTGCCCCACTCATCGCCTGTGGGCGCCTTCACTGATTGTTGATTGTAAGGAGAATAAACATATGGAGTCAAAACCTGCCCGCTTACTGACTGTATTCCTGTTGGCAGCCTTATTGTTGGCCGGGTTCGCCGCCCTGACGCGCCCCGTTATGCCCGTCCCCGAAGGGGTAACCGCCCGGCAAGCTCAGGTTCAGCTATTGATGGCCAAAGGGGTACCCCCGGAACGGTACGCCGCCGAAGCCGGCGAAACCCCGGAAATGGAAGGGGAATTTCTAAACAGCGTCGGTGACTTCTGGGCCGTCCGCGCCTCTTATCCCACCGGCGTCTTTGACCAGCAATGGCTGGTGGCTGCCGCCGAAACCGACAAACTCATTCAAGCGGCCCTTCCCGAAGGCGCCCTGGCTGCCTCCCGATTGCCCGGCAACGGCAACCTGGACCCCACCCAATTCACCGCTCTTGGCCCCCAGCCATTACAATCGAATGGCTGCCAGGGTTGTTTTGCTTACGGCATTGTCGCCGGACGCACCAACGTCGTCGTCAGCGATCCCGTCTCTCCCAATATCGCCTATGTTGGTTCTGATGGCGGCGGCGTCTGGAAAACCACCAACTGCTGCGACCAAAATACCGTCTGGACGGTTGTCACCGATGACCCGCTCATTGCCAACACCGCCATTGGCGACCTCACGCTTGACCCCAATGACCACAACACCATTTACGCCGGTACCGGCGATTTGCGTTATGGCTCCTGGTCATTTGGCAGCGCCGGGGTGTTAAAAAGCACCGACGCCGGCGCTACCTGGGAAGTGTTAGGCGCTGATGTTTTTGGCCCGGCCTATCCGCAAAACCCCGGCGTTTTCCCGCAGTATCAGGCCATCGGCAAAGTGCGGGTTGATCCCCAGAACAGCAACACGTTGGTTGTTACTGCCAAAACCGGCGTCTACTTTTCCTATGACGCCGGGCAAAATTGGGACGGCCCTTGCCTGACCAACCCCCACACCAGCCAGCGACAGGACGGTACCGGCCTTATCCTCCATGACAATGGCACGACTACCGACATCTATGTAGCCATTGGCACACGCGGCGCACCCACGCCTGTGCAGCCAGACCTGGATCAAAATGGGGCGAACGGCGTTTACAAAACCACCATGCCCATCAGCGGCTGCCCGGCTGTGGGTGACTGGACGCTGATCACCAGAGGCGATAATGGCTTCCCGGTAGGGACGGGTAATGGCACACCCAACAACCCCAGTGCTGTTGGCCGTATTGATATTGCCATGGCCCCCAGTAACCCCAATGTGATTTATGCCGTGGTAGCCGATACCAACTTGAATAATGGGCTGTTGGCCGTATTTCGCACCGATAATGGTGGTACAACCTGGATTCAAGGGACCAACACCGACGGCGGCAGTACCCAAAACTGGTATGACCAGAATGTGATTGTAGACCCCACCAACCCCATGGTCATTTTTGTGGACATGATTGACATCTGGCGTTCGACCAATGGCGGCGCTACGCTGTCTAACATTACCCTGGGTTATTCTGGTGGGAACGTCGTTCACGTAGACCATCACGGGCTGGCTTACGTGAATAATGACCCAGACCGTTTGCTGGCAACCAGTGATGGCGGCGCATACTATACCGATGTAGCCACCTCACCGACGCTCAGTTTTAATAACTTTGTGCGTTTAAACCAGACGTTCAACACCATCGAATTTTACTCCGGCGACATCACCGGTAACTTCAACACGTCCGGCGCTCCTGGCATCAACGGTGGCGCGCAGGACAATGGCTCAATGGTAAAGGTGTGGGATGTGGCCGGCGGCGAACCGGTGGGCGTGGCCCAATGGCAAATGACCACCGGCGGTGACGGCATGTTTGCTCGCATTGAACCAAAACTGGGGATGAACTGGTACCAGGAAAGCCAGAATGGTGGCCTCAAACGGTCTACCACCGGCCCTTATGGCACATATTCCAGCCTGTCCCGACCCTGGAACAGTGATCGGCTGAGCTTCATCATGCCGTATGAGTTGGACAAATATAACTGCCCCGGAACGATTTGTAACCACATGATTGTGGGGACCCACCGCGTTTGGGAATCTATTAACGCCGGCACTACGTTTCTGCTAAACAGCCCCGACCTGACTAAAGGCACATTGGGGGCGCGCTCGTTTATCCAGCAGTTGAGTTATGGCGTGAATGATGGCTCGATTGCCATTGTGGGCACGCTGGATGGCAATGTGCAGTATGGCTTTGGCCTGGGGCAGGGCGTAGCCAACAGCGCCACCTGGGTGGATGTGACCGGCGGCAATAGTGTGCTGCCCAATCGGCCGATTATGGATGTGGCTACGCATCCTACCATTGCCACCACCGGTTTTGCGGCGGTAGGAGGTTTTGATGAGAACACACCAACTACGCCCGGTCATGTGTTCCAGGTGACGTGTAATGCCAACTGCTCTTCCTTCACCTGGGAAAACAAAACGGGTAATTTACCCAACATCCCCGTCAACAGCATCATAGCCAACCCCAATATCCCCAACCAGGTGTTTGCCGGGACGGATTGGGGGCTTTATTTCACCGATGACATTAGCGAGCCTTCGCCGACCTGGAATCTCTTTACGGCCGGGCTGCCGCGGGTGATGATCTGGGACATGGCGATTGATCGTGGTTTTACCACGTTGGCGCTGTTTACGCGGGCGCGGGGGGCTTATGTGTGGCCGCTGCCGCGACCGGATGCGCCGGTTATTGTCGTAGACCCGACCAGCCTGAGCAGTGTGCAGGAGATGGACACGGCCGTGACCCAAACCCTCACCATCAACAATACCGGCACCCAAACGTTGACCTGGAGCCTGAGTGAAGCGACAGACACCGCTTGTGCCGTCCCTGGCGACCTGCCCTGGTTGAGCGCCGCGCCAGAAGCCGGCAGCATCAACCCCGATGAGGCTACGGCCGTAGAGGTGGTTTTTGACAGCACGGGGATGGCGGCCGATGTGTACACGGGCGCTTTGTGCCTGGACAGCAATGACCCGGCCACGCCGCTGGTAATTGTGCCCGTCATGTTGACGGTGGAAGCGCCGCCGTTGCCGGCGTATGGGGTAGATCTCACGGCCGTTACCCAGGCCATTACCGATACGGCTGGCGCTGTCGTTACCTATACCCTCAACATCACCAACACCGGCGAGATCACCGACAGCTTTAGTTTTGAGATGGCCGGTAACGCCTGGATGACCCATGTGTCCCCGATGACAGTGACGCTGGCCTCCGGCGCCGGCGAGGCGGCATCGGTGACGGTGCATGTGCCGCTCACGGCCACCAATGGCCTGAGCGATACGGTGACGGTCACGGCCGTGTCTGCCGGTGATGATACCGTTTCCGCCAGTGTGGCGTTGACGACAACGGCCGTTGCCGAGGAACCGCCGCCTCCACCCGACTATTTCATCTACCTGCCCGTTATCGTCAAACCGGCAGACAGCAGCAGCGCTGCGCCTGAACCCGCCGGGAATACGTTGGCGGTTACGGCCGTGCTGCCCCTGCTTGGCCTCCTCTTCTGGCGACGAAAGCAGTAAGAAATTGCCGGTGGGGACACCGCGAGATTGGGAGATTGATTAAATCTCCCAATCTCCCAATCTCACTTTCACATCCATGCCGCCCTTCCAAACCCTGGATTCCCAAATTGTCTGGCAGTGCCCCTGGTACGCCGTGCGCCGTGACCAGATATTGCTGCCGAATGGCGTCCATGCTGAATACAACGTCGTCATCAAAAGCCAGGCGGTATGGGTGCTGCCCGTCACGGCGCAGGGTGATATTGTCCTGGTGCGCCAATACCGACACACCGTGCAAGATTGGTGCTGGGAGATTCCGGCCGGCAGTGTCAAACCAGGACAAACGCTGGCAGAGGCGGCCCATGAAGAACTGCGTGAAGAGATTGGCGGTGTAACCGATAGGCTAACGTACCGGGGACAGTTTTACACCGCCAATGGCATTTGTAACGAAGTGGGGCATTACTTCCTGGCCGAAAACGTCGTATTAGGCGAACCGGCTCACGAACCGGTGGAAGTGATGGACATTCACCCCATCCCCATCGCTGAGGTGTACCAGTTGGCTCGCAGCGGCCAGATCAGTGACGCCACCTCCCTCCTGGTGCTGCTCCTTTGTGAACCCCACCTGCGATCAACCCATCCCATTCAACCAGAGAACGGACTATAATTCGCGTTAATCTGATGGATGAAGGATATGGATATACCCATGCAATTACCGAAAATTGACGTACCTGATGAGCGGGGCAAATTTGGCCCGTATGGCGGCCAGTTTGTGCCGGAGACGCTGATGCCTGCCCTGGCAGAACTGGTTGCCGCCTATGAACAGGCGCGCACCGACCCGGCCTTTTTAGCCGAGTTTTATTACCTGTTGAAAACATATGTGGGACGGCCGTCGCCCCTTTCCCATGCCCGCCGCCTGTCCCAGCACCTGGGCGGCGCCCAAATCTACCTCAAGCGCGAAGACCTCAACCACAGCGGCGCGCACAAAATCAACAACGCGCTAGGGCAGGCATTGCTGGCCAAACGGATGGGCAAACAGCGCATTGTGGCCGAAACAGGCGCGGGGCAGCACGGCGTCGGCTCGGCCACCGCCTGCGCGCTGCTGGGGCTTGAGTGCATTGTCTACATGGGCGAAGTGGACATCGCCCGGCAGCAGCCTAACGTGGCCCGCATGAAGTTGCTGGGCGCGGAAGTGCGCCCCGTCGGCAGCGGCAGCCGCACGCTCAAAGACGCCATCAACGAAGCCATCCGCGACTGGGTGACAAATGTGGGCGATACCCATTACCTGCTTGGTTCCGTGTTAGGGCCACACCCCTACCCCATGATGGTGCGTGACTTTCAGAGCGTGATTGGCCTGGAAGCAAGGGAGCAGATTTTGGCGGTACACGGCCGTTTACCGGACATGATCATCGCCTGTGTCGGCGGCGGCAGCAATGCCCTGGGCATTTTCCACGCCTTCCGCGATGATGAAAGTGTGCAGCTAATCGGCGTGGAAGCCGGCGGCGAAGGCATAACCGGCGGCAAACATGCGGCGCGTTTTGCCGACTTGAACGTGGCTCGTGTGGGCGTTTTGCATGGCACCAAGAGTTACGTGATGCAGACGCCAGACGGCCAGGTTATGGAGACGCACAGCATCAGCGCCGGGTTGGATTACCCCAGCGTTGGCCCGGAACATGCTCTGCTGCGTGACCAGGAGCGCGCCGGTTACACCTACGCCACCGACGAGGAGGCGCTGGCTGCCTTCCAAACCGCCTGCCGGTTAGAAGGCATCATCCCCGCTTTAGAAAGCAGCCACGCCCTGGCCGAAGTGATCAAACAGGCCCCTAAAATGCGCCCAGACCAGGCTATCATCGTCAATCTCAGCGGCCGGGGCGACAAAGATTTAGATACGGTGTTGGCGGCACTGGCGTAATTGCTGATGCTGCCAGCACAGCGTTAAAAAACGCGCCCCCGGCCACCTAACCGTTCCACGTGAACGGGGTCATAACAATCGCCAAAGCGTGTTTTGGGCATAGCGGCCTTTTTGGCCATCAGCCGCTCATACTCCTCGTCCTCTACCATGGCCACAATGCGGGCAATGCTGGCTTCGCCATCCACAAAACGCCAGGGGAAACAGCCCACCGGCACGCGCCGGTTCACCAGCAAATCAATATCCCCGCCCACACACTCCGCATGGATAACGCCCTTGTCAAACAGCCACAGGTGCATCATCTGGTACATCTCCTTGGTAAAATAGTCCGCCAGTGGTTTACCATATTTCTGGCGAAAATGGCGGTCGGCGTCCTCGGCCTGGGCGGGCATCCACTCGCGGATTTTGGTGTTCATGGGATGGTCGGCGCTGCCACAATCCACGCCAATCCACTTGATTTTGCGGTCAAGGCACCATTGGGCAAAACGAGCGTCCGGGCCGGGGTGCATCACCATGTAACGCACCTCGTTGCCGTAGGGCTGATCCCAGCCAAAGTGGTGATAGCCGGTGTGGATGATGAGAATGTCGCCATCGCGCACTTCCACCCGTTCTTCAATCATTTCCGGCGTGTACACATCGTAATCGCCACACACATCGCTTAAATCCACAATGGCTGCTTCACCCGCCAGAAAATTGAAATCCAATTGGGCAATATCTTTGCCCGGTGTGTAAAAATGGATTTCGCCATCCAGATGCGTGCCCACGTGGTTGCTGTGCGTCACCAACTGTCCATTAGCCCCGTTAGGCGCCAGCCGCTTGAAATACTTCACTTGCAGCGGTTCATAGGTCGGCCAGGCCGGTGTGCCAATGCCAAAGGGAATGGTGAGATCGATAAATTTCATCAAAAGTCTCCTTGTGCTAAAAAAAGTCAAACAATGAACGTAGAACGCCAAAAAAGACCAGATAACGTACCAATTTGCCCGTTAATACCCAAAATGTGAAGATGCGCAAATCACAATGCAGCGCGCCGGCTACCACAGTCAAGGGGTCGCCCACAACGGGCAGCCAGGAGAAAAAGAGTGAGTAGACGCCCCACCGTTGGAAGTAACTTTCGGCCTGCGCCCATCGCTCTGGTTTGATGGACACATAGCGGGCAAAGACAAAGTCGGTACCTTTTTTGCCTACGTAGTAATTCACCAGATTGCCCAAGAAACTACCGGTCATGGCCACAATGATAACCAGCCAGAGGTTATACCCCAGAGGGGGCATGGCCGTCACGACCAGTTCAGAAGGAAAGGGAAAGATGGTGGAAGAGAGAAAAGTGATAAAAAATAGGCCCGCATAGCCCAACTGCAAAGCAAGGTCGGTCATAACAGAATTTTGCCCTTGCTTTGGGGATTGTCAATTAAGGCGGCCAGTAGTGCCGGTCAAAGGGGCTGTGCATCTCTGGTCAACCAGGTTGGTTCTGCCCCTTGCCTGGCACTGCCAACTCTCACACAAGTGTGCGCCCAACGGCCGTAGCCACCCCCCGCACCTTCTCCACAAACGCCGGCAGCATATCCAGCGGTAGCGACTGCTCCCCATCAGACAGGGCGGACGCCGGGTCAGGGTGGAATTCTACCAACAGCCCATCGGCCCCGGCGGCAATGGCCGCGCGCGCCGCCGGCAGCACCAGCCCGGCGCGGCCGGTGGCGTGGCTGGGGTCGGCGATGACCGGGTAGGGCGACATTTGCTTGAGCAGGGCGATGGCGTTGGTGTCCAGCGTGTTGCGCGTGGCCGTCTCAAAGGTACGGATGCCCCGTTCACACAGAATGATGCGCCGGTTGCCCCGGCTGGCGATGTGTTCGGCGGCCTGTAACCACTCGGCCACAGTTGACATAAAACCGCGCTTGAGCAGCACCGGTTTGTCCAGTTCCCCCACCCGCCACAGCAGTGGGTAATGCTGCATATTCCGGCTGCCAATCTGGATGATGTCCGCATACTCGGCCACCTGGGGCACATGCTCCACGGCCAGCGCCTCGGTAATCACCAACAGCCCGTGTTGATCGGCCACTTCCCGCAAGATTTCCAGCCCTTCAACGCCTAGCCCCTGGAAGCTATGTGGGGAAGTGCGCGGCTTGAACGCGCCGCCGCGCATAATTTTGATCCCGGCAGCGGCTACTGTCTGGGCGATGACGGCCGTTTGCTCATAACTTTCCACCGAGCAAGGCCCGGCCATCAAATAAACGGCCTCGCCGCCAATGGTTATGTCTGGGGCAATTGTTACCGGTTGATAGTCGTTCATGTGTTACCTGATCCGCGAAGAACGCGAAGATTTTTATCTCTTTTGGATTTCGTGGGGCCTGGCGTGAAACATGAGGCGTGAAGCGTGATGTCTCTCTGGTCACGTTTCACGTTTCATGGGTTGTCAACCCCCTGAATTCCTGAAGACCCAAAATTGGTGCAATTCGTGTCATTCGTGGCTACCATCATAAACTTTCAAAACATTTTGAACGAATTGTAGCAAGGAAGCCGGTTTCGTGTCAATTTTCACAAAGGGGATGTTCAGGTAGTACCAGGCAAGGGGCAGAACCATCTTAATAAACCAATGCCGTATAG
Source organism: Anaerolineae bacterium (assembly GCA_019637635.1). GTDB lineage: Bacteria > Chloroflexota > Anaerolineae > Promineifilales > Promineifilaceae > CAADGU01. Next base: position 3,972 of record JAHBVI010000153.1, on the reverse strand, counting down.
CCCCTTGCCTGGCACTGCCCGGTGCAGATCAACACCTTTAGCACTGTGCCTGGCACTGCTCGCGGTTAAAATCCTTCAAGTTGAGACAGGTCCGCCAGCCCGGTAGCCAGATTGGCAATGTGTTGCAGCAGGGCCAGACGGTTTTCGCGCACGGCCGTGTCCTCATCCATCACCAGCACCTCCTCAAAAAAGGCGGAAATGGCCGGTTGCATCTGCCGCAAGTTCTCTACAAAGGTGGGCAGGTCGCCGTTGTTGGCGGCGGCCGATTGATACGCCGCCAGCAAATCCTTCTCGGCGGGCAGGGCAAAATCGGCCGGGCGCAGCGAGAACGGCTCGGCGTAGCTGCGGGTGATGCGCACACAGCGGGCGTAGGCGTCCAGCACCGTTTCCCAATCGTCGGCGCGAATGGCGGCAGTCAGGGCTACGGCCGTTTGCCCTGCCTGATAGGGATTATCACCCTGTTCCGCCAGCACCGCCTTGACCACAGAAGCGGTAAACCCCTGTTCCCGCAGCACGCCTTCCAGACGGCCGTATACAAACCCCATTACCTCATCCAGTCCGGCAGATGACTGTGGGATGGGCAGGAATTGGGCCGCCGCCTGCATTCCGGCGCGCACATCAAAGGAAATCTGGTTGGCCGTCAGGTTCTCAATAATATGCAAGGCGGCGCGGCGCAGGGCGAACGGGTCGTTGGAGCCTTTGGGGGCCAGCCCGGCGGCAAACAGCCCCGCCAGACTATCCAGCCGGTCGGCCAGGGCCAGCGCCAGACCAGGGCGCGTCCGGCTGACGGCGTTGTACTGTTCGGCAATGGCCTGGCAGACGACTTCCGGCTCGCCGCTCAATTGCGCATAATGACCGCCCATGATTCCCTGCAACGAGGTCATTTCCACCACCATGCTGGTAGCCAGATCGGCTTTGGCCAGGGCGGCGGCGCGGGCGGCCACGGCCGTTTCCTCTTCATCCAGCCCCAACATATCGGCGATGACGGGCGTTAGCTGTTCCAGGCGGTGGCTTTTGTCCAACATGGAACCGAGTTCGGCCTGGAAGGTGAGCGTACCTAATTTGGGCAAAAAGTCGGCCAGCTTGTGTTTGCTGTCCTGGCCGTAAAAGAATTCGGCGTCGGAAAAACGAGCCACGATGACGTGTTCATTGCCTTCCACCACAAAGTCCAGATGTTTTTCGTCGCCATTGCGCACACCGATGAAGTAAGGCATGAGACGGCCGCGTTCGTTATACACCGGGAAGTAGCGCTGGTGCTTTTTCATCACCGCCACCAGCACGGCAGCGGGCAACTTCAGGAAACGGTCGCTGAATGTGCCTCGCAGTGGCGTTGGCCGTTCCACCAGATTGGCTACTTCGTCCAGCGAATCGGGGTCGTCGGGAATAGTTCCCCCTTTTTCGGCCGCCAGTTTACCGGCGACCAGCAAAATTTGCTCTTTGCGCTTGTCCGCGTTGAGGAGGATGCCTTGTTTACGCAGCAGCCCACCGTAGTTGACGGCGTTATCAATTTCGATTTCGGGGGAGTCATACGGCCGTAAGCCCCGGCTCACCCGGCCACTTTCCACTCCGGCATAGCTAAAGGGCACCACTTCCGGCCCATAGAGCGCCACCAGCCAGCGCAGCGGGCGGCTGTAGCTGATGTTGGTGCTGTTCCAGCGCATACTCTTTTCAAACTTAATGGCGGCAATTAGGCCGGGCAGCGCCTCGGCTAACACCGGGATGGCGGGGCGGCCTTGTTCACGGATCACGGCCGTGACATACCGCTTGCCTCCCTCTTCTTCGATACGCAAATCAGACAGATTCACCCCTTTGCCTTTGGCAAACCCATAGGCGGCCTGGGTTGGTTTGCCTTCAGCGTCAAAGGCGCGGTCGGCGGGCGGCCCTTTCACCACCGTTTCCTGGTCAGGCTGGCGCGGCGCGCACTGGATTACCGTGACTACCAACCGGCGCGGCGTGCCTTCCACTTCCACCCGCTCATACGTCAGGCGTAGTTCGTCCAGCAGTTCTGGTACCAGTGTGCGCAGTTGGCGGATGGCGCTGTTCAGGTCGTCAACGGGCAGTTCTTCGCTGCCAATTTCCAGCAGGAAGGTCTGGGGACCGGGAAATTCCTGGGGTGCGCCTGCCCCGTCCAGGGGGCGTTGCAGCGCCACCCGTTCTTCGGGCCAATCGGCGGGCAGGAACGGGTATTCCAGCCGCTCCCGCTGCGCCAGATACAGGTCAGACACCTGCCGGGCAATGCCGCGCATCCGCCGGAAAAATTGGGCCCGTTCCGTCACCCCCACCGCGCCACGTGCGTCCAGAATGTTAAACAAATGGGAGCATTTCAGGTTGTAATCGTGGGCGGGTATGACCAGACCGGCTTCAATGCAGCGCTGCGCTTCTCGTTCGTAGATGTCATACACCTGCTTGATGGCCTCCACATCGGCCACGTTGAAGTAGTATTGGCAATGTTCAATTTCGCTTTGCAGCAGCACGTTTTCATAGTTAATACCCGCGCCGTACTCCATGGCCCACACACTGTTGACGCCTTGCAGCGCCAGGGCAATGCGGTCCAGCCCGTAGGTGATTTCCACGGAGACGGGGTTTAGCGGCGCGCCGCCCGCCTGTTGGAAGTAGGTAAATTGGGTGATCTCCTGGCCGTCCAGCCACACTTCCCACCCCAGCCCCCAGGCGCCCAGTGCCGGGCTTTCCCAGTTATCCTCTACAAAACGGATGTCGTGTTCGCGGGGGTTGATGCCGATGGCTTCCAGGCTTTTCAGGTACAGTTCCTGCGGATTGCCAGGGTCGGGCTTGAGGATGACCTGCAATTGGTGGTGCATTTGCATCCGATTGGGGTTGTCTCCAAAACGGCCGTCGTCCGGCCGAATACTGGGTTCAATGTAGGCTACATTCCAGGGTTCTGGCCCCAAGACGCGCAATGAGGTGGCCGGGTTCATGGTGCCCGCACCCACCTGCACGTTGTATGGTTGTTGAATCAGGCAGCCCTGCTCTTTCCAATAATCGAGCAGGCGCAAAATAATCTCTTGAAAACTGAGTTTGTCGCTCATACACATCCTTTCATGATCCGCGAAGAACGCGAAGATTGCGAAGGTTTTTGCACCGATTACGGATAACCGTTCACCGATAACCGATTCAGGCGCAGGATTATAACATGGGGCGGCGAGGGAATCGAATGAGGGCAGCCCAGACTTAGGGCAATCGCATACTCAATTCCCGGCGATTGAAATCGCGGCTACAGCGGGCAAAGTCGGCCTTCGCCGACTGGAACCCAGCCCACGAAGTGCCTGCCCTGAACCTGGTGAAGGGTGGGCTTAGCCCTCTGTTGGTGCAGATTTATCTGCCGCATTGAGGAATATGCGATTGCTCTAGGGGCAAGAGGGCTTTGGTCGCATGTGAAGATGCCTACGCTACCGGCGTATGTTACAATTCCCGGTCTGGCAAGAGAAGACCCTAAGGGTTTTCTTAAACCCTTAGGGTCTATGTGGTTTTTATGGCTCAACTGGTGGACATTCGCATCCTGCAACGGGAATATCTGCTGGCAATCTCGCGGGCGCTGACGGCCGAGCTAGATTTGCACGATGTCTTGCGCATCATTTTGCAGTCGGCGGTGGAACTGGTGTCCGGGCGGGCCGGGCTGATTGCCCTGCGGGACGCCAAGACGGAGACGCTGCGGGTAGCGGCCGTGTACGGCATTCCCGTGAATCTGGTAGACAATTTTGCGCCGCTGCTGCGTGATTTACCAATTGAACTGGACAGCGTGGAGCAGGAAGCGGAACTGACCCGCCGCCTGCAAAAGATCGGCCGTGACGCCAGCATGGGGCTGACGCAGATGGTACGCCTGCCGATGGTCAGCGGCGAACAGCCGGTGGGCGTGGTGTACGTTTTCCTGGCGGGCAGCGCCTATTATCTGCCGCAGGACGTAAAGCTGCTGCTGCGCAGTTTTGCCGAGCAGGCGGCCATTGCCGTGCGCCA